>JAUWOH010000277.1 GCA_030612225.1 Desulfobacteraceae bacterium | reverse complement strand
AAAGTAACTGTACCACATCATCGATGAAGTTAGTTTCAATCCCAGATGGACAACTATATTGAGGTTTTCAATGACTCTCTCAAGTAGGTCAGTTGGACACGTAAAGTCGATGCCTGCCCGTTTGCAAGATTTTAGAAGCTCGGTGGATGACAGATGTGGGGTTGGCACATAAGCCTCCGACGTCAAATCGTTACCAAAAAGGATACGCCTGAGGTTAATCTCCAACCTGCTTCTTATCAAGAAAGGCGCAGCATCACATGACTCGGTTCGCGACGTGAACAACTCTCGTATCGCTGTATCGATTTGAAAAGTATAAATATCAGCCCGTAATCGCTTGCCAAACAATTCAGGGACGTCGCCCAAAATATGATAAGCCAAGTCCAAGAAATGACAATAATCATCAATTGAAGAATTCGCTTCGCGGCTATAGCCTTTGATGCTGTCTGTTCGCTTAGCGAGTTTCAAGACCTCATCAATTTTAGAGATTTCTACTCTGGTCAAATCAAACAAGAACCGGGAAGACGCTTGTAGTTCTTTTAGGAGTCTGTTGATTTTTTCTATGTGGCTCAGCGCAACCCGTCTGCAAATGAGAACTCTTGCAACTACGCATATGAACTTTTCTCTCGTAGATTTCGCAATCTGAGATTTACGTAAGAACGCCTGACTTGCCATATAGTTCCAATTGCTTTCCAGTTTGGCATAGTCATTACCAAAGCCATCTAAATTTGTCTTTCTCCTGAGAGCACTGGCGTCTGCTTCAAAAATTGAGCGTAATTGCTCCCCTAATGTCTTGAACTCTTCTTGCACTGATTTTGTTTTCAGAACAAACACAGAATCATGTGTATTGATCAGTCTATTAAGACTCTGCGAGATGTTCCTTGCCTGTGATATCATTCAATACTTAAACCTTTTTACACGCTAAAAGCTAACCAGCGGCAGGTGATCTGCTACAGCCCACACAAAAAAACCAACAATATTATAAGGGTGAAAACGTTCAAAACCGCACGGTGTTAGCCGTCTGAGTTAAGTGCTTGGTTGCTATAGTTTTGGTTCTATACCTTTCTCCCCTTTTTGTGCTGTCTCTCAAAAAAAGAGAATTAGTGTCGGAAAAATATTTTACCCGCATTACTTATTCTCCTTATAAGAAAAACTTTGGTGTCAAGAAACGCATAAAATCATGGGCGTCCGCTGCATGCCCATCAAGTGCTTTAGCATCTTTTGTATTTCCTATTTTTTCTTTGAAATGATGACGTACCTGCTGGTTACACCGATTATCTTTTTCTTTTGCATGGCGGATACTACATTTGCCTTAAAACGCTCTGAGGAGAGTGGCGCCTGAAAAATATGGGTTTCCTGCCAGCCGCTTTGATTTAAAATCCGAAGGTAATCATTGATTAAAATCGAATTTATCCGGGTCTCACTTTTGGCAGGGGTGTTTTGGAAATCGCGCCAGTCGGCATTGATAAATGCCATCTGTGTACTCTTTTTGGCGTTTGAGTGTGCCAGCGCAAAAAAGCTTTTTAGAAATTTTAGATAGTTCGCTTTTGATAGTCCGGATATGCTATCAGGATCGTAGTTGTTTGATTGTTTTTTAAAATAAGGCGGGTCAAAAATAATCAGATCCGGTTTGGTTTTACCTTTTATTGGCCATTTTAAATTGCGTATTGGCGGGACGTTCCTTGAAATATTGATTGCTTAAACATCTCAGTACTCGCTCAAGATTTAATCGACATATCAATTTATCAAGGAGCGTCCCGAAACTACGTTTTGCTCAATACCGGAATCTCAAGATTGAAAAGGATGAATGCATAACTCTTTAAAGACCGAAAAATGCTTAAGATTTCCCGTATGTAAAGGCCGTTGATGTAGTATTGCTGTTGAACCGATTAAAGCATCAGCTAATTGCATAGAATGGCTCAGAAAATATTGTTCAACATAAAACATCGCTTTTGTAGAAATGACCTCATCAATTTGTAATATTTTGACTTTCCATAGTTTCAGTGCAGTCTTCAATGCCTTCAATTCTTCCTTATTTTTCATCCCTTGTGCCAGTTCCATATAGGTTACCACTGAAATTAAAAATCCTTTATTTGAATCCAATAGTTTAACGGCTTTGGGATGATCTCGCATATACCAAATAATGACATCTGTATCAACGATCATATTCTCTTCCTTTCCTTAACTGATCCATATACGCATAGACATCTTCGCTTTCCTTATGCTTTTTCCAAATTCCGCGTAACGGATTGATAGAAAGATCGTTTTCTTCTTCAGAATGGAAAGGAACTAGTTTGGCATGGGGTTTCCCTCTATAAGTGATAACAACTTCTTCACCTCTGGATATACTCTCTAATAGTTCTTTAGTATGAAATCTTAAATCTTTTGCTGTTGCTTGCATGACTCACTCCTTTTGTTTCAAGTTTATATTAATAAATATAAACTCATGGTAGATAGTGTCAAGCAACTTTTTCATTTCCGTGACAATTTCTTTTTGCTTTTGTCGGTATTTTTTAAGGCTGACAGATAGGGGCTGCCTTTTTTAGACGATTGTTGGAAGTGCGTTCTTGCTCGGGACGTTTTCCCCCCGGCTTTTTCGGTTTTCCGGCCCGTTCGGGGTTTTAATGTCGTTTTTCCAGCAAATGGTTTCGTCTGCTGTTTTTTGGCTTTTCTTTTTTCGACAAGCTCTTTTATGCCCTTGTCTGCCTTTTTTTCACTGGACAGGTTGTTGGGCCGTAATAGAACAAAATCCGGAACTGTGCCACCCATGGTATAGCCGCTAACTTCTTCCTTTGGGATTTTTTGTTTCAGCAGTTTTTCAATGGCCTTAAGATGAGCCTTTTCTTCAGGACTTACCAGGGAGATGGCAATACCGCTTACGCCCGCACGCCCCGTGCGACCGATGCGGTGAACATAATCCTCAGGCACTACCGGCATGTCATAATTGATTACATAGGGCAGATTGCTTATATCAATACCCCTTGCAGCTACATCCGTTGCCACGAGGGTGCGGATTTCACCGTTCTTGAACTCTTTGAGGGTACGTGTTCTAATAGACTGACTTTTGTTGCCGTGCAGGGCAGCAGCACTGATCCCTTTTTCAACAAGTTTTTCCGCAAGCTTGTTAGCCCCGTGTTTTGTACGGACAAAGACCAGTACCTGGGCCCAGCGTCCTTTTGTGATAAGGTGGATGAGAAGAGCTCGTTTATCAGGCCGGCCCACCAGATGTACTTTCTGGACAATGGATTCTGCCGCTGTAGTACCGGGTGTCACCTCTATATATTCTGGTTCCTGAAGCATTATTTTGGCAAGATCCCGGATCTCTTGGGTGTAGGTGGCGGAAAACAGCATGGTCCTTCGTTCTATTGGAACAAGATCAAGGATCTTGGAGATCTCCTCACTGAATCCCATGTCCAGCATTCTGTCTGCCTCGTCAAAAATCAGAAACTCTATCCGGGAAAGATCCAGGCCCTTATGATTGGCAAGATCCAGAAGGCGGCCCGGTGTGGCCACAAGAATATCAATGCCGCGCCTCAGTCGAGCGATCTGGGGTTTTACAGTAACCCCGCCATAAACCACTGTGCATCGCATGGATACCTTCCTTGCATAGGCTTTGATGCTGTCCCCCACCTGAAGCGCAAGTTCCCGAGTTGGTGCCAGGACAAGGGCCCGGGGGTGTCGCCTGTTGCCATCCTGCCAGCTCAGGAGTTCAACCAGGGGGAGTGCAAATGCGTCTGTTTTTCCCGTTCCTGTCTGGGCCTGGGCAAGGATGTCCCGTCCGCCGAGAATAGCCGGAATGATCCGGGTCTGAATGGGAGTGAGGGTAGTATAGCCCTTGGACTTAACGGCTTTAAGCAGTTCGACCCGAAGGCCAAGTTCATCAAATGACATATAATATCCTTTTTAAAACTATGAATTAATGTTCGTCATTCACCCAGACGACTAATTTTCCGAAATTTGGACCTTCCAACATGCCGATAAACGCTTTTGGCGCGCCGACATGGCATGATGCAAGCACAATACGGCGGTTTATTTTTTTAGTTTTTCCCATGATGGCTCCTCATTTTGTTAAAAACATTGCTTTTGGTATTTAAAAGACCATGCGGTGAAATATAACCCATAGATATAATAATTCAAGATGGCAAGGGTTAACTTTTTTCAGGGTGATCGCAAGTCGATTTTAAAAGCTTTGCAATTGCAGGTTGATTTTCAAATTCCAAGTTGATCGGCTGAGGAAGATCATTTAAAATCAAGTTGATATATACTAGCTGAATGCGAAAGAATAACCTGTAATGCTGTTTCCAATTCATATGTTGTGGAGCGAATCGGGGAACTTTTGAAAAAAGAAAAGGAATTTTAATTTTTACGCAAAGAGAGGCCCGTGCCGTACCCGCCTTCTTTTCCTATCGAGTGGAACAAAGCTCACCTCGTATTCCTTATCTTTGTGCATGGTCAGGATCAAAACTTTCACGCTCGGAGATGTCAGTTTGATCTCCCGGGTTGCTTTTAATCCACCGAGATTTGGCATGGATATATCCAGAATCACCATGTCAGGGGTTACCTGTTTTAAGAGTTCAAGGAGCTTGAGACCATCGCCCGCTTCCCCGGCAACCTCCAAATCCTCAACGTAACCGTTCACGAGGAGAACTGGTAGCAAACAAGGCTGTTTCCCAACATGTAAGCTTTTACAGGTGCTGTAGATGTGCGTTTTCAGGGTAATCAACTATAGTGTTGCTATGTTGGTTGCCCTGAAAACGTGCATATGCAG
>JAUWOH010000264.1 GCA_030612225.1 Desulfobacteraceae bacterium | reverse complement strand
TTCTTCCACGGGAACAAGCCTGATCTCCTCACCCTGCTGGGCCCGAATCCACTGCAGGTAGTCCGGCGTTTCTTTGTTGGGGAGGCCGGCTACTATTCGCTCTACTACCTTGGAAAGATCGGCAGGAGGCCCGGACGATGTGGTGAGCTGCTTTTTTAATCGGTCAGTGGTTTTTTTTTATCTTTCACGGGTTACCGGTTTCAGGATGTAGTCAATGGCCTCATTCTCAAAGGCTTCCACTGCGTACTGATCGTAGGCAGTGATAAAGACAACCCGGCATGAGTCTGCAATTCTTTTTGCCACTTCGATGCCGGAAAGGCCGGGCATTCGGATATCGAGAAAGGCGATATGGGGATGGTACTCATCTATCAGCTCTAAGGCCTCCTGACCATTTTTGGCTTCACCGCAAATAACAAGATCAGCCCACACATCAGAAAGTCTTGATTTCAGATAGCTCCTTAACTGATCTTCATCATCCGCGATGATTGCTTTTATTTCCTGCATGTGGGACCTCAATAATTGCTTTTAGGCCGCATGGCCGGTTATCTTCTAATATCAAGCGTCCTTTATCACCATATATGGATTGTAAACGCTCCCTGATGTTGGAAAGACCCATCCCCGGATTATTTTCTTCATAGAACCCGACACCGGTATCTGCAATCTCCAACCGGAGGATCTCTTCATTTTTTTCTCCGCGTATGAACACTTCGCCACCCTCGATTTTTGGTTCCAGCCCGTGCTTGATGGCATTTTCCACCAAGGGTTGAATCAACATCGGGGGAAATGGGATGTCCTTTATGCTGTCCGGCACATCGACCTGGTATCGCAGTCTTTCACCCATACGAACCTTAAAGATGTTCATATATGACCGTATCATTTCCATTTCCTGGCCAATAGTGGTTGTCTCGCTCCTTGTTTTGGAAAGCGATGTTCGCAAATAATGGATCAGATCCTCCAGCATATGTTTTCCCTTTTCCAGATCGGTTTCGAGCAGGCTTACGATGTTGGAGAGTGTGTTAAACAAAAAGTGAGGTTCAATCTGGGCCTGGAGAAGCCGCAGGTTGCTTTCCACGGCCTTTTTTTCACTAATGAGCCTTTTAATCCTTTCTTCCTGGACCAGGGTTTTGGTGGTAGTAATTGTTTCCCTGGAGAAAATGAAATAGCTGATTATAGTTCCAAATACGAGCCCAAGGATTATCATCTGGAACAAACTGTATTCTTGAAAAAAGATAGAAGTACCTATTCCAGCAGCCACAGTGCCCAACAAGGTTCCAATGACTGATCCTATAATCATAGCAATAAATATGGCAGCAATCTGGATAAAGGGTTTGGCGGATTTAAAAAGAAAATTGACAAGCAAGATACAGGCACAAATAGACATGCCGATACATTGAGTAATGATGAAGGTTTTCACAAACCCGCCACCGAATTCAAGAAAAGTCAGGAATAGGGCAATAGCGGTGTTGAAGAGGGCGGTATAGGAAAAGGATTTGAGCACATGCCTTCGGTTTATCACTGCGAATTTTGGTTCATCCATAGCCATTCCAATATTACAGATCTCGGTTTTACAGTCAAACAGAGAAAAGCACATATTCTCAACTGTGCCGCTATCAAACCTCCTTATCCACCCCAGTCATCCATAAGCTTCTGAAAAGTTTCTTCTCCGGATCTTAACACTCCCACGTAGCCACCGCCAGGATTGCCCCATGCGCCTGCGAGATAAAGTCCTTTGACAGGAGTCCGGTTGTCGATCCGGTTCATATAGGCGTTGTCCATCGACTGCTCGAAGCCGTAAATGGCTCCTTCCGTGTTCCCGGTATAGCGCCAGTTGGTCAGAGGGGTTGCAGCCTCCTTTACCTCTATCATGGAAGAGAGCCCGGGAATGACCATTTCTTCGGCCCGGCGGATTAGGATATCGGTCCATCTTGCCTTTTCTTTGTTGTAAGCTTTTTTTTGACCGGTTTTGTAATCTGCCTCGAATTTTCGCCAGGGTTCGTAACCTGAAAGGGAAAGGAGCATCAGAGTCGAAGTTCCAGGGCTTGAATAGCTTTCAAACAGATTATCAAAAATAGTGACGCCGAACCCCATTTTATCGATTTCTCCTTTCAAAGACGATTTATAAGCCTCCTCCGGCCCATGACCTGAAACCACATGAGTGCTGTATGCATCGATTTTACCTCGTAATTCCCGGTTTAATCCGAGCCACACAATAAAACAGGAAATGCTGGGCCGATATCCTTCCAGCTTTTTGATGTATTCGGCCGGAGCGACCTTTGGAGGCAACATTTCCTTAAAGGTGGTAATAGCGCTGGCATTGCTTACCACCGCCCGGGCGGGAAGGGTTTCTCCGCCAGCCACAACCACACCCTTCACTGCATCTTTATCCATCAGGATCTTTTCTACCGCTGTATCGTAAATGATTTTTCCTCCGGCATCTTCGATTACCCCGGCAAGCGCATTGCTCAAGTCCTGTGATCGATTCTTAAAATAGTACGATCCGTTTTTGAGATACCCGCCGGTAGCGTTAGCATAATAAAACGCGGACAGCTTTGAAGGCGGCAGCCCGTAGTAACCCCACAAGCCGACCAGCACCTCTTGAAGAGCCGGATCCTTAACATATTCGTTTATCAAATCGGCCAGGGTTTTATTCCGGACGTTCCACATATTTCGGTACTGAAGCGGGAAAATAATTTTAAATATAGTTTTAAACCATTTTCCTTTGCGGTCATAGTCGGCAACTTCATCGGCGATATTGAGCATTTCCTGTACAAAACCCCGGATTCCGTCCGTTTCATCCGGAAAATGTTCTGCAACAAGCTTAATGTAGGCCTCCGGGTCCTGCTGTGGCATTGAAATATCAAGGATCGGGGTTTTCAGGCGATAGACCTCGGGAAGGCGAACCAGTTCAAGTTTTTTCAGTACGCCTATATTATCAAGAATACGCGCAGTAGTGTTATTATGAATGGATGAACCGTGCAGCGATACTTCAAAGTTGAACTTACCTCCTTTCCGATCAAAAGACGTTGCATATCCGCCAGGGACACTGTGCTGCTCCACCACGGTGACCGGAATCCCTTGCTTTGCAAGGTAGGCACCACAGCACAATCCGCCCAGTCCTGCACCGATGATCACTGTGGGATAGTTCTTTTTGGGCCCCATGCTGTCGGCGTAGGCCGATATCTTCTTCAAGTCGAAGGCAACAGCCGCTGTAGTCATTGCTGAAATGGTAATAAAGTTCCGTCTTGAGATTTTTTTACCCATGATTTTTCCTCCTTCAGGCAAATTTGATGGCGTCGCAAAAAGTCACATCTACTGCGTTTTAGCGGTTTTCCAAGAACTCGACATACTATGTGTATAGTCTCGTCCCTTAAAAACCGCTACGCCTTTTTATCCCGCTGATTTTTAGCGGGGGTATATGAGACTTTTTACTTAGCCATTTGCCTTAAAAAATATTTTACGAATTCATCAAGTTTGATGAATTCATATTTCTGATTGAGGTGTATTATAAACGGGTATGAAAAATTGCGCAAAAAAAACACGATGAAACGGATAATAGGTAGGATCAAGGGTGTATTTCAGGCATGAAACGTTTTTACGGTCTCGTAAAAAGTCTCCCGCTTCAGTTCAGCGGGACACGCGCTTTTTATCCCGCTGCTTTTTAGCGGGGGGATTTGATCCGCCTGGGGCGGATTACGAAACCGTCTAAATCGGAATTTTCGGTGCTCTATGGTAGGCATTCAGGCGTATATAGGGGGTATACAGGCTCGGTTATCGTCCTCATGGGTCAATAGCAGGCTTGACCCATTTGCACTTTATAGATTTTATTTCAGGTAGTTATCTATGAAATCCTTGGGCTTTAAAACTGAAATGCCTTGATAACCAGTGATATTTAATAGGTGCTTATCTCCGCTGACTATTAACTTGCTGTTACTTGCAATTGCACACTCTATAAATTTATTGTCATCAGAATCTTCACAAACAGTCACGGAAATGCCTTCTGTTTCAAAGACCTCCCCATAAACTGTGAGCAATTCAATTATTCGATCAATGTCAACCGCAGGATATTTAGAAGATAATTCTTCCGCTACACGTTGATACTCTTCAAGTATTTCTTCGGAGAGTATAATTTGAATTTTTAAGTCTCTCCATGCTTGAAGAATTATTGAAGGTGGGCCACTGAAAAATATACCAGAAATAAAGACATTAGTATCAAGAACAATTTTCATTTAGTCCCTCTAACTTCCATAATGGCTTTTTTTATGTCGGTTTTTTTCAGTCCTGCTTGTTTGCCGGTTTTGCGGGCTTTTGCAATTAATTCGTCGAACTCCGCAATTGAAGGTGGAGTAATATTTTTAAGAATAACGACATCATTGTCACCAATAACAACAAATTGAGCACCCGTTTTTAAGTTAAGACGCTTACGAATAACTTCAGGGATAACCACTTGCCCTTTTGACGACATTTTTGTTGTAGCAAGGTTTGCCATAAATTTTACCTCCCGGTTTTATTTTCTTACCAGTAAGAAATTATCAAAATGTATGAGGAATTGCAAGCATTTAATTCAGTCGTTTTTTATTACCAATATATCATTAAACCAAAAAATCCAAAATATGAAGATGCTCCATTCCCCTGATTTCTCTGTAATTCCTATTATTGAAGCCATTTCAGGAATAGATATTGAAGAATTTTGCTGTATTAGTTCTATAATTTTCCCCGACGTTTTTATATAGTTTAAACGAGTGGAAGAAACAGTAAAAAAGGATCTAAAGGGAAATGAAACTGAAAAATACAAACTCTCATTCATGTGCCTGAAAATTCTCAAGTCATATTAGCTATGAACTCGAATACGAACGCAACCCTGCATAGCATGTAGAAGCATCTCTATACCCTTGATCATAGGCCGCATAGAGTTTCTCAGTATTTCTTTCAATTCGTCCAACATAT
>JAUWOH010000238.1 GCA_030612225.1 Desulfobacteraceae bacterium | reverse complement strand
GGCAAAGGTTGTCGTTGTCAAGCCCATGATCAAAAAACATAATAGAGCACCAACACATATTTTATATTCGTAATACTTCATGGTGGTTTTTCTCCTTTCTCTTCTTCACGCAACTCGCTCAATTAGGATACGTGATAGATCTATTTTTTCGTGACCTTTTACCATCTGTCGTTTGTCAAATGAAATCCTTACATGGAATGGCGAGCTTTTAAATGCTTTTTCTTTCTTAATCGTGTTGTTACCATATTAAACCTCGAAACCCGGTATACGTTTCCTCCCCTTGAACCACTATAAAATGACTAAAAAACTGTCTACTTTGTAGGTCGCTTGGGCACTTGAATCCTTACATGAATAAATGGAAAGTGCCTATTGAGATTTGAACCGTTCACGGGTTCAGAAGTTCAGGATTCACAGAAACTCTGAACCGCGGTGAACCCTGAGCCCTGGTCGCCTACGGCGGCGCCAAAGGCGGGTAAACCTGTAAACGCCTATGCTTTGTTCAGACTATTAATGAAGGAGCGTTTGATACGTTCCCGGGCTTCCGGGGAGAGAGTAATAGGGGATCCTTTATCTTCAACGCACCTCTCCTTAAGACGCATTGCTTCCCTTAATAGCAGCAATTGCTTTCTGTAGCGTGAGCAGAATTTACACATGAATAGATGGACACGTATTCCCATCCGCTGATGAAGAGGGAGCTTTCGGTCCAGGGATTCGGACACCATTCGTGTTACTTCTTTGCAATTATGCATCCAATGACTCATCACTTATCCTCATAGATCTTAGGGCTAAACCATTTGATTTCCAGACAACCTCTCAAAAGCATGCGAGCCCGATAAAGCATGACCCAACAGTTTGTCGCGGAAATATCAAAAACCTTACAGATTTCTTTGGTGCTTAGCTCTTCCAATTCACGGAGCGTAAATATCCGGGCCAGGCGGTCTGAAAGTTCTGATAGACAAAGCGCTAAAATCCTCCAGAATTCCTTTTGCTCATAAAGCTCCAATGGACTAACAGTCCATTTGGATGGTCCAATCTTCCATTTTCCTTTCTCATCAAAAAGATCGTCCAAAGAGGCAGCAAAAGACTCCACATCCTCGACTGGCTGCTCTCTACTCTCTTTACGAAAGTGATCTATGATCTTGTGCTTCAGAATTCCGGTAAGCCATGTAGTTACAGAAGAACGGCCTTTGAAATTTTCACGCGCATGAAGGGCTGCAAGAAAGGTCTCCTGGACAAGATCCTCAGCAACAGCGCTGTCTGGAAGCCTGGAAAGAGCGAATCTGAAAAGATAATCTCCATACTGGTCTACCCATCTTTCAGGATCAGGCACATGACTATTTTCCGTAGTTATAGTTTCGTTCATATATACCCCTGCTCACCTAAAATAACGTCAAGTTCCTTATCCTATCTGCGTCAAACTTTGAGTTCGATTGAAATTTGATTTATCCTGCCTGATTATTAGTTTTTGTTCCCCATTTCCGAGTACCGGTATGCGTTTCAACTCCCGCGAAATATTGCTATACTGGTAGTAGAAAGACGTTGTCTCTTCTAAGATATCTCTGAAATCCATTTCTTGAGAATATCCCTGTCTTTTTGGTTGATAGAAGTGATTCTGAGTAGATTGACTATTTTATCTTCCTGATCTTCATAGGACAAAACCTTAGCATAAATATCGTCAAAACAATGGGCGTCCACACAGAAATCAAATATCAGTTTAATATCAGTCATGGGTTCAATATGTGGTTCAATTGACGCGGTTATATCGTTATCGTTGAGGCTTATGGTTTCCCCCCACATGGATTCACTCGCTATTTTTTTGTCTTCCACTTTCCAACAGTGAAAGGGGAGGCTGATTTCAATACCATGCTTGCTGGCCTCCTGGAAGCCTAATTTAACATCGTAAGGCGGCCCGATTGCAGTTATCGGATATATTATCAGGGGCTTTTTTAATCCTTTCATCATAACGGCCTGGGTAGCATCTGAGGTCACCCACTCCTTTACAAGGCGGTAAGTGGCTTCTCCGATAAGAACCTGCCCCCCAATAGTATTGGATTCTATTCTGGATGCTATGTTTACGGTGGCGCCAACAATACCGTATTTCATTCGTATTTCCGATCCGATATTTCCCACAATGACCGCCCCTGTGTTGATCCCTATTCCCATCTCAAGGGCAGGATATCCTTCAAGCATCAACTCATCATTTAATTTTATAAGTGTATTTTGCATGGCAAGAGCGCAGGCAACCGCTCGTGCCGGATCATCATCATGTTCCTCGGGCACGCCGAAAACTGTCAGGATTGCATCTCCAATGAACTCATCTATCATCCCATCATATTCCATAATGACCTTGGACATACGCTCGAGGTAACGATTCAAAAGCCGAACCATATCTTCAGGGTCTCTTGTTTCAGATAAACTTGTGAAGCCCCGAAGATCTGACATCATGATAGTTACGGTTTTTCTATGACCACCGATTTCTTGCCCATTCGGTGATTCGAGGATTTCATCAACCACTTTTTTGGAAAGATAACGACCGAAGGTGTTCCGAATAAATTGGACAAGGTGCAAGCGTTCCTCTGATATCTTAAGTATATTGTCCAACATCTGCGTGCGGGAGGAAACGATCCCCTTGATTTCTTTAGGGACGTCTTCGGGCAAGTTTACCTCCCTTGCAGAGGAGTCATCGTTCTGGAAACGCTGGTTGGTCGCTGCAATGGTTTCAAGTGGTGAAATGATTCGCTTTTCAAGGAAGCTTTTTAGGGTAACCATCATGAACAAAACGATGATTGCCACAAGAGATATGATTCTTAAGGCATACCAGAAAAGTTCTACCGATCCCTTATCTTCGGTCAAAGCCGCGTATATAAGTGTCCCGATCAGTAGTATTCCTTCAATGATCAGTATGCGCCAGAATACCCCCAGCAAGACTATTTTCCTGACACTGGTTTTCTCATTTTTACTTGTCATAATGAAAAGGCCTTTAAAACTTCGGCTCAAATAACTTGCAACCAGCATAGCAGAGGGCAGGTTATTGGCAAAGCAAATCCTTCGCACCGGAACGATAGAACCCCGTGAAGTAGCACGGACATAGCCCGCAGGGTAATAAAATTAGTTTTGTCTTTATTCAATTTTATTCTTCTGCAAAAATTATGCCGGGATGATTATAGAACAGAGACTAAAGCTTTCCATGCTCTGCCGGATTTTCCAGGTCTGTGCAGTCTGAAAGCTTTATTTCTCTGCCGCCGTTGAGAGGATCGCAAAAGGAAACAGGCAAACATGTATACGGCTCTTAAGATAACATTCGATTTTAAAAAGCTGGTTTCTGATGATCCGGTTAAATACGATTTTGCACAAACACGCCTTGATATCAAAAGTGATATGGATATTAATGATTTTGTTGATAAAGCAGAGTAACTGTGTTAATTGCTATTTATTATTCCGAGACCTTTGCTAAACGGCACTTTTCGAAGGTTTCATTCCAATGAAATTTGTCTGTATTCATTATGCCTAAATTATCCCTTAAAAAAATAATATCAAATCAAAAGAACCTGGAACGTGTTCTTGACAATTTAAAAGATGGTATAATTGCGCATGATTTGAACCGGCGTATATTTTATTTTAACAGGGAAGCGGAGAAAATAACCGGTTACAGCAGGAAAGAAGTTATTGGAAAGGATTGCCATATAGCCTTTGGAGAACCTTTCTGCGGTGGGCGCTGTTCTTTTCTAAACGATAAGCCGACTTTAACTGACAAAGCTGAATATTCAATCAATCTAATGACAAAAGGTGGCGAGTCCCGACAGGTCGAAATGTCTGTTGTTATGATGAAAGATGACAACAATCAGGATTTTGGCGTTCTTGCCTGCTTTAGAGACATTACAGATCTGCTAAACCTTAAGATCAGAGCCGGAGAATCCAACGGCTTTTCCAATATAATCGGCATGGACAACAAAATGCTCACGCTGTTCAGGCAGATTAAGGATGTAGCCGAATACGATTACCCTGTGCACATTTCCGGAGAAACAGGAACCGGTAAGGAGCTGGTTGCACTTGCTATTCATAATGAAAGCCGCCGGGCGGGGATAGGGTCATTTGTTCCCATCAATTGCGGGGCTCTGCCCGAAGGCATTATCGAAAGCGAACTCTTTGGTCATGTTAAAGGGGCTTTTTCAGGTGCCATCAGGGATAAAAAAGGACGTTTTGAGCTTGCAGACGGGGGCAGTATTTTCTTTGATGAAATTGCAGAACTTTCCAAGCTGCTTCAGGTTAAGCTTCTGCGATTTTTGCAGGACGGAACCTTTGAAAAAGTCGGTGGAGAAAAAATAATATCAGTCAATGTACGTGTAATCAGTGCAACCAACAAGAATCTTAAAAAAGAAGTACTGAAAAACAGGTTTCGTGAAGATCTTTTTTACCGGCTTAAAGTGATTCCTATAAATATTCCTCCACTTCGTGAAAGGAAAACCGATATTCCTGTTCTTGTAGATTTTTTCCTGGATCAGGCAAAAAATGACGGTCAAAAGAAAAAAAAGTTCTCGAATGAAGCTCTCTCTATAATGATGGACTATAGCTGGCCTGGAAATGTTCGTGAACTGCAAAACACTGTTTTATTCTCTATTGTCAAATGTCATGGCAGTATTATTAAACAGGATGATCTTCCCCTGGAACTTAAAACTTCTAAAAACAGCATTCAAAAACGCGGCCCGTCGGGGAAGCTGGATGTGGATGCAGTTAATAAGGCCCTTATCAAAACAGGAGGGAACAAAGCAAAAGCAGCCAAACTTCTCGGGGTCGGACGGGCAACACTGTACAGATTTTTTAACGATAATCCTGAAAAATTCAAAGATGGCTAAATGCGGATTTAGGGACCGCTGTTAGAACCGGATTTCCTTAATGCTCTTTTGGTCCCTCTTTTTCAAAAATCGCTCAACTTAGGTTAAATTAATACAACCGAAGAAAGGACGTTTATTATGCCTGCAAGACCTGTAAAAATATACACGCTAAGTACATGCAGTCATTGCAAATCGACAAAAATTTTTTTATCTGAATGTGCAGTCGAATATGATTTTATTGACGTAGATCTTCTAGAAGGAGACGAAAGAAAAGCAATACTGGAAGATGTCAAAAGAGTTAATCCAAAATGTTCTTTTCCGACCATAATCATCGGTGAAAAAGTTGTTGTGGGGTATAAGGAAGAGGAAATAAAGGAGGCGCTGGGACTTTAATGGATGAGGAACAACTATATGAAATGCTGAAAAAAGCCCAGGAACCAAAAGGCTATTATTTCAATACTGATAAGGAAAGGATTTTTGATTTACTAAAAGCCC
>JAUWOH010000149.1 GCA_030612225.1 Desulfobacteraceae bacterium | reverse complement strand
GGTGATTGCTTGTGTATGTGGCAGCATCAGGTCCTTGAAAACCAGCGCCTGCATAACTTTAGAACTGTTTGTTACCTGTGAAAGAGGTGATGGAAAGCAATGTACTCCCCGTTCAAGAAGATCGATCAGCATCGATTGTTTTAGCTGCTTTGAAGCTAACATACCGATAAAGATATCTCCTGGGCCAAGCTTATGATATAGCTCTTTTAATTTCCTGTTTCCACTGATTATCATATAATCTTCCTGTTTTGCACTTCGCTTGAGGAGCGCTTCGCTCAAAGAGCACTTCGTTTGATGAGCGCTACGCTTGAGGAGCGCTTCGCTTAAGGCTAATTCTTTAAAAAACTTCAAGTCCCGCAGGGACGCTCTTCAAAGCCCGAAGGGCCGCTCCTTGAGTCCCGAAGGGACGCTCCTCAAGGCCGAAGGCCGCTCGTCAAGTCCCGAAGGGACGCTCTTCAAAGCCCGAAGGGCTGCTCCTCAAGTCCTGAAAGGACGCTCTTCGAGGCCGAAGGCCGCTCGTCAAGCCACGAAGTGGCGCTCCTCATTCCGCCACAGGCGAATGCCTCTCAATACCCAGCTCTATTAACCTGTCAAGTAGTTGACCGAAATTCAGTCCGGCAGCATTTGCGGCCTGTGGCAAAAGGCTTGTGGAGGTCATGCCCGGGATTGTATTTGTTTCTAATACATAAATGTCGTTATTTTTAAGAATCATGTCGGTTCGGCTGTATCCATTGCACGAAAGCGCCTCGTGAGCCATTTTTGCATAAGCCTGGGCTTTTTGGGTCAATGAATCATCAATCCTGGCAGGACATATCTCCTGGGTTGCGCCCGCAGTATATTTCGCTTCATAATTAAAAAATTCGTGTTCATCACCCGGAATGATCTCGATAATGGGCAGAGCCTGCAAATCGTTGTTGCCGATAACCCCACCGGTTATTTCAATACCTTTAATGTACGCTTCAATCACAACTGTTTCATCATATTTAAAGGCCTTTTCAAGAGCGCTTTTAAGGGTATCTTCTGTTTTGACAATAGACATTCCGACACTTGATCCACCTTCTGCCGGCTTAACAACCATTGGCAGGCCAATCCGCTGCTTGCAGTCTTCGAGGTCAATGGTATCACCTTTTTTAGCAATTATGTATTCAGGGATGGGTAGACCGTGTTTCTGATAAAGGTGTTTTGAAATTACCTTGTTCATGGCAATCGCACTTCCCAGAACTCCTGATCCCTGGTATGGAATATTCAGAAGTTCAAGCAGTCCCTGCACAGTACCGTCCTCACCGTATAAACCGTGAAGTATGATAAGAGCGACATCGATTTTAGGAGCATCTGCTACCAGGCGGCCTATATCTGTTTTAGGATCATATTTGATAATTTCGTATTTTTCCTTATCAAGAGCCTCAAAAACCTGTCTGCCGCTATTTATGGAAACCTCACGTTCTGAAGATATGCCGCCTGAAAGTAAAGCAACTGTGAGCTTTTTCATGGATTTATTACCCTTTATTTCTTTTTAGCGATTTTAAAACAAATAATTGCCAATTGTGAATTGAAAATTGATAATTGTTAACAGGTTTACTCCCATTCCCTTCAGCATTTAGCTTGTTTTGTAATTAACAATTCGCAATTAACTATTCACAATTCACAATTTGATTTTAGCAAATACTATTCATTTTCTTTCTTTAACTCTTTGTGGCTTAGTGGCTGAACTGTTACTTGAGTTGTTTGTTTCCATACGCCCAACTATCTTCTCCACATACTGCTGAGGAAAATCAAAATTTACAGACGAACTCCGCATGGCATTTAATTTCAGTATTAAAAAGTTTAATTTTTTTAATATGTGATATTTTTCTTTCTCGTCCTTCATGCCTGCAAGAAGGTCTTCCGTCCTTTTTATTTCATTTTTTATCTCGATTTCAGGAGGAACAAAATCAGCATTTTTTAATATTTTATAGGCAAGGCGCAAATCTTCGGCAACACAACTGTCATCATCTAAATCAAGCGGCTTTCCCGACCCGGGCAGATTTTTAAAATCCCCTTTTTTCTGGGCATTTTTTATACGTTCTTCAACAATTCTATCAAAACCAGGAAACATGGTTCAACTCCGACTTCTTTATTCATACAAATTTATTTATATTACATATAGAAAAATTTTACCGCATTGTCAAAAACAAATATAGGATCTCTTTTTTACTGGTTGACCCGGATATACAAATATTGCTATTGAGCTATTGAAAAAACAAACCTATACTATTATTCTACCACTGATTCTCACGGAAAATACATTGAAAAATATTTCTGTGAAATTCAGTGTTTTTCCGTGGTAAGTCGTCAAGTAAAAATAACTTGCACATCTTGCTTGTCCTTGTGCTTGTTTTCTATGTTGCATCAAGGCTTACATAACTTGTTATGCGCGCCTTAACGCGTCTTGAAAACAAACAGGTAAGTGAGCTTGCGAGACTCCGAAATTACGGCCCAATCTATACAACTTATTTTTACTTGCCTCCTAAATTACTGAAAAAGGACAATAAATATGAAAAAAATTGCATTTGCCGGGACGGATGGAAGGACCCTTTTATGTGCTTTAGTGATTTCTACGGCTAAAAGTGAAATTTACCCCGAAGCGTTTCAAGGAGTAGTAATCAGGGGCACGCCGGCAATGCCGAAACTCACAGATATGATGAACTGGCCCGTTGAATTTATCAGCACTGATAGCAACTCCATGCATGACTACGCTGCTGCTATTATCCGGAATTTAAAGGACGGAAATATCGATTATGTTATACCTATGCCTGAAGCTCTATTATTTGAAGGTCTTGTAGATGAAGTTGAGGCAGAAGGCTTCGGGGAGCATATTTTAGGACTTAATAAAGCCGGTGCTTTTATTGAAGGCGATAAGATTAAATGCAAGAGACTGTGCCAGGAGGCAGATATTCCGGTAGCTTCATCCTGGGCAGAGGTAGATGCAAAAAATTATGATGACATATTAAGCACCTGTCTGTCTTTTATTCACGATTTTGGCGGAGCCGTATTGAAATTTCCCTATAGCGCCGGCGGAAAAGGCGCCAGAATCATTTTAAATTCATGGGAGATAAGAGAAGTTTATGATGAATTAATAAAGAATTATAAAGACAGCTACAAAAAAATGTTTGGCAGCAGGGGAAAATGGCCGCTTTTGATTGAATCCTTTATGTCCGGCGTAGAAATAAGCTTTACAATCTTAGTTGACCGGCTCGGAAATTTTCAAATCCTGCCCACGGCAATGGATTATCCCGAACGTTTTGAAGGACCTGCAAGCAAAAACAACCCGATTACAGGAGGTGTAGGAGCTATCTCACCACACCCTATGGAGACCCGGCAGCTTGTTGAAATGGCAGGAGAAGCTATTGCAAAACCCCTGATAAAGGTAATGAAGGAAAGAAAAATTCTCAGACCATGCATTTTGTATCCGGGCTGTTTTGTATCTTTCGATTCTGGCATGCGCCCGACAAAAATTCGAGTCTGTGAAATAAATATTCGTCCAGGGGAACCGGAAGCCCAGCCTTTGGCCCGCAGGCTAAGGAATTTTGGTGCCCTGATAAAGGCTACTCTTGAAGGTAATTTACATGAAGTAGAGCCGGAAGTAAGAGATGATCAACTGGCAATTTGTGTGGCTCTTGTAACAGGTGCTGGTGGCCCTGACGGACAAAAAGGATATCCATGGTCCTGCACCAGGGGAGAGAAAGTGGAAGTTGATCTCAAATATCTAAAAAGAAAAGGAATACAAATTATTCCTTCAGCCATGACCTATCTAGAAACTGAAAAAATATTTAAGTCCGATGGTACCAGAGTTGCGTTTTTGAATGCGAACGCCACTGTTAAAGAGGGGGAAAAACGGGGCGAAGTTGGTGATCGGCTAAGAAAGAAATTGCTGGCTGCTTTTGACAACGGAAAAATAAGAGTAATTCCCAGGGAAGACAGCACTGGAAACAGGCTGGATATAAGAAGGGATATAGGCTGCCATTATCTAAAGGCAGACAGGATTTTTGCATCAAAGTAAGTTGAATTTTTACCACTTATTTTCACGGAAGTACACTGAATAACATATCTGAGATATTCCGTGTTTTTCTGTGGCAAGTTTTTTCCCATAGATATCAGATTATCGCGTCCAAATAATAAGCTGATTATCTTCGATCCTCTTAACGCTCGTCATGGGATGATGAATCGAATACCAGTCTCCTATATCGTTGCCCTCTTCATCAAATATATTGAATCCACGTACAATTATGATATCCCGGTCCATAGCTTTTGCTTGCATATTCAGGACTAATGCTTTCATGGTGTCAGTGGTAAATTTTCTTTTCTTCCACATTTTAGTAATGAGAGTGTACCTCTTGTCAATACCGATTATCGCATCTGGATACAGATCACGACCGTATATATAATAATTTAAATCAGGTTTCACCTCATATTTTTCAAAGGCCTGAGTAACATCACTGCTCGGATTGATATGCCCGTAAAGCCCACGCCTTCCTGCACATCCTGAAGCGCATAAAAACATAAGGACACAAACAAAAGAAATTACATATATTCTTTTTGTTGATTTCACAATGATACTCCTTTTTTGCAAAAAGTCTCATAACTTTTCTGTCATTTTCCCTTATAATAATCAATAGAAAAAAAAGGTATGTATGACATCATGCCTTTCATTGAGACTTTGCAGTAAGTTCAATTCTGTTCAAGGTCAAGGAAGGTTGACCGCAATATGTTGGGGTTGGCTTTTTTCCCCATAGCTCCCAGATACATTGAGACTATTCAAGTTATCAAACGTAATGTATTTTCTGAAGATACGACTTAGACATCTGAAACTTACATCGGCAACGCCCGGCTTGTCAAATCTTTGTAAACCGCGATTTAAATCGAATATCGCAGGAATTTTCGTAACTGATATCTACCGTATTGTTGGAATACAGCAGATATTTAGAGGGCAGAAAACCTGTGGTACATAGCAGATACATGCAATTCAGCACCGGAAACTGGGATTGATGATATCACAAGTTTTTTTAGTCCTTCATTTTTGCCGATACGTTGGAGATATCAGCGGTTTTACACCAACCCCCTACACCCCAACATATTGTGTAGTTGTTTTAATTAGAATAGCGTGGAATTTTATCATCTTTTAATATTTCCAATAGTGACAATTGCGTATCGTAATGCTGAGTTTTCAGAAACAATAAAAGTTTATGATTTGGAATCAAACCTTTTGATATTTCTTGAAATTGATTCGGAACATGATTTTGTATAGGACAGGAACAAACAGCAACGTGATCACCGTGGCAAACAGCAAACCGAAAATGATCCCGATGGCCATGGGCTGCCACATCTCCCCACCGCCGACCTACAGCGGGATCAGTCCCAGGGATGTGGTGGCGGTGGTCAGCAGGATGGGGCGAAATCGCTGCTTTGCAGCGGCAATGATCGCCTCGCTTTCAGGTTTTTTGAACTCCTCGATTTCAATTTTTATCCTATCGAGAAGAACGATGCCGTTGTTGATGAAGTAAGATTCGCTGTCCTGGGGGTCAGACATCGAATCGGCGATCCACTGTTCCCAGTATTTCGTGGACTTTCCTTCGGACTCGTGTTGCTGCTTTCTGTTCGCTGGATCATGTGTAAGGCCAATCGTCCATGCGGAGTAGTCCACCGTCTTTGAGGACTCAACTCGGTTGACGATTGCCTGCGTGATAGATTTCTTGTCCATCTTCATCCCTCCTCGTTTTGTCGAAAATTAGATATTGATTCGCTGCGAAGGAATTCCAGCTTTTAGAAAAAATGAATGTAAGCAAGATCTTTGCAGCGATTATTTGATTGCGTAATAACCTCACCATTTCCAGTGGCATGCTCAATTGGATATTCAGCGTTTTATTAGAGATGAGGATAGTCCATTCAGTTGTGTGGATGAGGATGGCTTTATAATTTTTTTAGTTATAAGTAAGGTTTATTATTTTTTCGTGATTCCCAGAGGCTTTCCAGTAAGGTATAAAATAATTTACCTGGTTATATTTACCCATTACAAGGAGGATTGTATGCATCTATAAGATCTTTTTCTATGTTGAATCTTTTATCCTCATTAGACTCTTCATGGATGCTAATGCAATTTGCACTATGCATTTTAAAGCAAGATTCTTTGTGGTGATTATCAAACCTTTCAGACAAATCTCTTGTTTCGCCTATGTATATTTTATCATGGGAGCCAGTGCCATCAGCTTTTTCTGTTCGTTTAGATATATAATAAACTGTGCCAATGGCGTTAAACTCTGTGCCATATGGATAAACATCGAGCGCATATTTTATGCCTAAAGCACCTGTTAGTATGAGAGTTGCTATTTTTTTCATTTGAATACCTCCCTTTTAGCTTCGCTTAAGCCATTTAATTTCCCGGGTTGATAATTTGGTCCAGCTCCTGGGTCAGTTTGTTGATTTGAAATTCCGCCCAGAAAGGCAGGTGATCGCTGATCTTTTTTTTCCTCTCTTTTGGTGTTTTATCCTGAAATACGACAACTTATTTTTCAGTTTAGGAAAATCCGCGTAACCCTCGGCTGAAACGGCTATCTCTTCCGTGCGCTTTTCCGTACATATCCTGCTGAAGTTTTTTTCATTAGCAAGAAAAGCATCCACCACATCCGGGTCAAAATGACTCCCTTTCAAACTGATAATAATTTCCCTGGACTTTTCATGCGTAAAAGCCTCTTTATAGAATCGTTTTGTTGTCAGGGCATCATAAACATCAGCAATGGCAACTATTCTCGCTGCCAGAGGTATATCTTCGCCCTTGAGACCGTCAGGGTATCCTGTGCCATCCCATTTCTCATGATGGTAATAGGCAATCTCTTTTCCAAGAGTAAGCACCGACCTGCCTTCGGTCTGGGACTCAATTTCAGCAAGTGCATCGCCGCCCAAAATTGAATGGCGCTTTATTATATCGAACTCTTCAGAATTCAGCTTACCGGGCTTCAGCAGCACAGAGTCCTGTATGCCGACTTTTCCTATATCGTGAAGAATGGACGACTGATAGATATCGTCTATGTATTTTTCGGTAATATAGTCTTTATAGGCCGGCAATCCGGCCATCTCTCTAGCGATCATCTTTGCATACTCCCGTAT
>JAUWOH010000218.1 GCA_030612225.1 Desulfobacteraceae bacterium | reverse complement strand
GGATTGGCTTGCTGTAGGCTGAAATATTTTTAAGCGTCTTGACAATTGTATCATACTCATACCAGATTTCCTTGATGCCTGGAAACAATAAACCCCGGCAACTCCGCCTTTGAAACTGTCCTATGTTGCTTCTGCCTGTTTTTTCTTTCCTTCAGACTTCGGATTCTTTTTAATACACCGCTTGTCTTTTCTGACGATGGCACAGAGTTTTTGATTATGAAGATCTTTACAGTTATCGTGATTATACAATGGGCACTCTGGATATTTTTTTGACATAAATCTTTTTATTCCTTCTATTTTGGACTCGGTTTATTCCTTCACATAAACACCCTTTCCCATACTCTTAATCTTGCCCTGCCTCTTTAGAATCTTAGCGTTGTCGTATATTTTTCTTCTATTGAAACCGGTCTTTTCCATCAGTGTAGAAACATCAACGCCTTTCTTACTTCTTTTAATAAAACCAAAAATAGTATCCGCCGCTGTTATTTCGACCTGTTTCTTTACGGCAGGTTTTTTAACAGCAACCTTCTTTGCAACGACTTTTTTCACGGGTTTTCTCATAACAACTATAGCTGTCGGTTTTTTTGCAACTTTTGGTTGTTCAAGTTTCCCGACTGCGACAATTATTTTGTCAACTTTCTTGGCGAGTGCCTTGAGATTCTTGTTTATAGCCTTCAGTGTCTTATTAAGATCCTTTGCCATTTTATCCTCCCCTTTTATAAGTTCATGAAATTTTCTGCTGGCAGGTACATGCTTAACCCTGTATTCCAGTTTAAGTGCATCGCTTTTCGTCATTGCAGAACCGACACCAACTAATTCAACAGGTCTCCGAAATCTTGTATATTTTGCACCTCTGCCTGAATTATGTGCTATCAATCGGTTTTTCAGGTTATTGGTTATTCCGCAGTATAGGGATTCGTTAGAGCATTGAATCAGATAAACTACCCATTGTCTTTTATCCATTTTTCTAAGTGCTCGGTTAAAAACAACTTGGTAGAATTTGCACCCAAATTTGCCGTAGATTTAACCACGCCTCAGGCGTGGTTGAGCAGGTAAGCGAAAAACCCGAAACTGCAGGAATAGCGAGCTGTTTCGAGGATTATTGTGAATAAAGATCGGTTAAAGATATGGTAAAGTTTGGATGTGCCGCGAAGCAAATGCCCTTGGGGTGAGAAAATGCCAAGTTGTTTTTGACCAAGCCCTAAATATCCACCCTCTCTTTTAATTCCTTACCACATTTAAAAAACGGCAGTTTCTTGGGTTTCACCTTGGCCGGTTCCCCGGTTTTCGGATTCCTCCCGTCATATGCCTTGTACTTCTTGACATAGAAGGAACACAGTCCCCGGATTTCAACTCTGTCACCCTTCGCAAGCGCAGCGGTCATTTCATTGAAAAATAGGTCTACTACGGCTGTTGCTTCTGATTTTGTGAGTCGGGTTTCATTTTTAAAGGTGGCTATGAGATCCAGTTTGTTCATATGATTCCTCCTATAATATTGTTATCTGACTATTATAGAAAGTTGTTTGATAAATGTCAATGAATTTTAGGCAGTTATACTAAATTTTTGTCAAAATCGTTTATGTGCCTGTTTATAGCCTCGATGCTCACCCTGCTATCTTTATTAAAACCTGAATATTCAATCCCGGCCAATACATCCGTTCGGTAATAGCTTTTGTCCGGTGTATTGAAGAACTCGAATCCTTCAATGTATCCAGCTTCTGGCTTTAAAAGCCAGCTACCCACGGCTGCGTTAAAGGCAGCGACAACATTTTTTTGATATGATGTTGATAGGCACCTACAACCCCTTTTCCAACCGTCGGATAGTGAACAGATCTTCATCCAGGTCCTGGTTAAATTTAATGTTGTGCCATTTGAAGACGCTCCGATGGATGGTCTGCTTGCCCTTGTTGGTCTTCATGTGGATTTCCGTTCCAATCCAGATACCATCGATTAGTTCCAGTTTCTTTACATCAAGATATTTAAGCCTTTTGCCCTCTTTCACCCAGAGAACAGCACGCACCACCATGAAGATATCCTGCCGAACAAAGAGGACCGACTTGGTATAGCCATAGCGATCTTCAATGGTCTTGTTTGAAGGAATGGCCTCGATGAGCCAGACCTTGTGACCGCGGACTTCGGCTTCTTTGAGAAGTTTGTACTTCCATTCGTCAAGAACCCTTTTGGTCATGTCGGCATAAGAAAAATCCGAGCCCATGAAGGCCGACGATTTGTCTGAAGATGCTATCCGCTTGGTCTTATGGAGTTCCGGCAGAAAAAGCCACTGGTCATCGTCTTTCTCGCCGCTGTAATAGTCGTAGGTGAGAAATCCGGTGTCCCTCACATCAGCAGGCTCCACGAAAAACATGAGCTTTAAGGTGTCTTTGCCCCTGTCCTTGGACAAGGTCTTGATCTTCCTGACACGCTCGTGGCCCTTCTTGTCGATAAGGATCATCTCCATGTTTGCGGTCATGTTATCGCCATCGTCCCGGGCATCGACTTTTTCCATGATCTCACTGGCGGTAAACGCATTGGCCGGCGCCGGAACAACGCTCAGAGCAGCGAACACAATCGGCAGGTAAAGGACTTTTGTAAAAAAAATGTTGCGAGTGAATATGTGTTTCATCATATCAAACCTCCTTATCGTCACGGCCATGCGGCTTCATGACTATAGCCATCAAGGCTGGGGCCAGCAGGAAATCGGCTAACATAGCCAGAAAAATGGTAATTCCTGTAAGCATTCCAAAATAAAATACGTTATTCATGGATGCAAACATGAGAACAAAAAACCCGATCGACAAGACAACACTTGTTACCAGCATGGCCCTGCCCGCAGTGTGAAGGGTCTGTCGAACCGCTTCGGTAACATCGCCGGTTTCGTGATAATAACGCCTGAAATTATGCATAAAGTGAACCGTATCATCCACGACCATACCGATGGCTATGGAGCCTATGAGCATGGTAAACATATCTAAGGGAAATCCAAACAGGCCCATGATGCCCATGGTTACAATGATAGGAGCAAGGTTGGGCAGCATGCTGATCAAGCCGACCCTGAGGCTTCCGATGAGAAGTATCATCATGATGGTGATGACCACCGCGGCAATGAGGTAGCTTTTGCCCATGGAATGAATGGCCGCAGTGAGAGCACGACCAAATAGGGTCATCAGCCCTGTAATGGTGATATCGGCATCCTGGCCGAATGCGGCACGGAACCGAACATCAATATCCTTCATGAAAGGAGCATACTTGAGGGCATCCAGCCAAGGTACCTTGATGGTGAACCTGGCCAGCTGAAACCGGGAGTCTATGACGTCCTCCAGGTCGTCTGAACCCGAATTTTCAAAGAGAAGAAACTCCTGGGGAATCAGCTTTGGGTTGTCAGGGATGGAATAAAATTCAGGCCTGTTTTCATTTAAGGCCTGGTGGATCTCTTTGAGGATGTCGGCAACTGAAGAGGCCATGCCGACAAACAGATCCCCCTGTTTAATACCTTCTATCTCTCTTGCCAAACGGTCGAGTTTTTTTAGGATTACAGGATCGTAAAGCCCGTTTTCCCGGCCTGTATCCAGGATGACCTCGAGGGTGACCGATCCTTTGAGTTCATCGTTGATCTTTTGGGTGGCTATGCGAACAGGTGATTTCTCAGGCTGCCACTTTAAAACATCATGGGAAAAATTAAGTCGAGTGGCAGCTACGAGGGAGAAAATGATCAGTGCAGCGCTTGCGACCACAATAGCCTTTGGATGACCTGTGGAAAAATCCGTTACCCTGTCGAGAAGCCTGTCCAATAAAGACCTGTGATCCTTTGGCCGACTTTTTGCCTTGATCGGGATAATAGCGAGAAGCGCAGGTATAAGGATAATGGTATAGATAAGGGCCAGCATGACGCCAACTCCTGCAAAAATACCTAAGTCTGCAACAGAAGCGACTTCGGCAGTGGAAAACGAGGCAAGGCCTGCGGCCGTTGTCAGGCTGGTCATGACGATAGCAAGCCCGGAATGCCCCATAGCATGGATGATGGAATCTTTCTTTTTGCCGGTCTTACCGAGGTAACGATAGAATAGAGCTAAAACATGAACAGAGTCTCCAACGCCAACAGCCAGGATAAACGATGGAAGTACCATGGTTACCGTTGTGACAGGAACGCCGGTTAAGGCCATAAGCCCCAGGGTAGATATCAGGGTCAGCATGACAATCAAAAGCGGCAGAGCAACCCCTGTGAACCGGCGAAACATGAGGAACAGGCATAAGCCGATGGTAATGACAGCCAGTATGATGAAAAGCATCATGTCCTTTTTCATTGAGATCTTTGTCAGGGTTGTTACCACCGGCGATCCTGCCAGGTAAAGACGGAAATCGTCTGCCTGGTAGCGATTCACAATCTTGTTGACGGACATAACAGCAGCGGCGTTTTCTTTTTCAGTCAAAAAAACAGGCCCGCCTTTTTGACTGTCTTTAGAAGGTTTTTCAGCATCATCAAAACCTGCCGTGACGTCCAGGTCACTGCCTTCGTCGGAAAAACTGTTAGTCTGTATAACAATGGTGGTAAACCCGCCATCCTCTGAGATGAGGCGATTGATGTAAAGGGGATTTGACATCACCCGATTTTTCAGGACCATAAGCTCATCTTTGTTCTGAGGCCATTTTTCCAACAAATCCTCTACGATTAACTGATCTCCATCTCCACGCGTGTTTCGGGCATTCACAAGGCTGGTTATTTCATTTATATGGGGAACTTTTGCTTCAATTTCTTCGTGCAGAGCCTTAAGTTTATTGAGAAATTTCAGGTCAAATACATCGGGAGGCTGGATGGCGATGATAATCAATTCATCGCGGCCGAACTGATCTCGAAAATCATTATATGCGAGTAAAATAGGGTCATCAGAGTGGAGAAAACTCTCGTTGGATGTTGCAGTGGTGAGCCCGGGCATCTGTAAAGCAAGGCCTGCTGCAACAGAGAGCATAAGTAAAAGAACCACCCACCGCCACCTGTAGACCAGATGGGCAAAAGTCTCAAAACCCCTCTCAATTTTTTGTCTGGATCCCGACATAGCTGCTCCTTCTCTTTGGAATTGGCATCTCTTTTGTCCTGCTTAAGTCTATTAAATACTATTCGTAACCGTTCGCGGTTCAACGTTCAAAGGTTCAGGGTTGCCTTTCCACTCATTCCGGCGCTCTACTTCGACTGCCAGTGTGTAAGAACCGGAAAAGATGCCCATCTTTATGATTTATGATGCGGTATCATTTGCTGGTCATCGGTCACTCATATGTCGACGCTTAAGTGCCGAGTGTACATTCCACAGCGAAGTATGGAAACAAGGGCAAACTCTGAACCTTGAACCTCTGAACACATGAACGGTTAACTAATTTATTTTATAACATCAATAATCTCTTTACATTGATTTAAATCAAAAATTCTTGATAGCTCATAGGAAACTAATGAAAAACCGCTGCAACGCAGTAGATGAGACTTTCAAATAACTTAAGCGTTACCCTTGATATGATTGGTATAATATTCTAATAAAAAACAAGTTTATGAGTTTGTTGTAAACCGCAGAATATCGAACAAAGAATAATGAATGTCGAAGTAAGGTATTCTGTCATCTTTAATATTTAAAAGATAGAGCGTAGCGATTCAATACTTCGTCATTCGAAATTCCTTGTTCGATATTCGACCTGCCCGCCAATGCCTTTTTGTACGAATTGCTTTGGCCACCCTATGATATGATAATAAAGTGAATAAGCACCAACACCCATAAAGGGC
>JAUWOH010000166.1 GCA_030612225.1 Desulfobacteraceae bacterium | reverse complement strand
ATACGGTGTCAGGTCTGCCATGCCCGTATTTATGGCAAAACGGAAATGCCCTGAAGGTGTGTTTGTCCCGCCGAGAATTCAGAGATACAAAGAAGTGTCAAAAAAAATCATGAAGCTGCTTTGTGATTTTTCTCCCCTTGTGGAACCTGTTTCCATTGATGAAGCTTATATGGATATAGCCGGTGGTGAAAGGCTTTTGGGAACGCCGGAGCAGGTCGGCATGCATATAAAGGAAAAGATAAAGAAAAAAGTTAACCTGACCTGTTCAGTGGGAATTGCTCCAAACAAATTCCTTGCTAAAATTGCTTCAGATATAGACAAACCAGATGGCCTTTTCATCATCATGCCTGATGAAGCACACGAATTTATTAAATCACTTCCGATTAATAAAGTGCCGGGCGTAGGTAAAAAGACCGGCAGTCAGCTTGAAAATCTTGGCATTACAACCCTTGGCGATGTAAAAAAATATCGGGAAAAAATGCTGCTTAACAGGCTCGGAAAGTTTGGCAAACGCCTGGTAGAACTTTCGGCCTGCATCGACAATTCACCGGTAGCGCCTTTTACACAAAGAAAATCCGTTAGTACGGAGCATACGCTTAAAGAAGACACCCGGGACTTGGAAATTTTAAAAAAGTTTCTATTAAAACATTCCGACGATGTGGGAAGGGAATTAAGAAAACTTAAAGTTAGAGCCAAAACCATAACCCTGAAACTAAAGCAAGCGGATTTTAAACAGATTACAAGAAGCACAACCATTGATAACCCTACGCAATCATCGGAAACGATTTATTCTACTGCTTGCCGGCTTCTTTTAAAATTGAGGCTTAAAACAAAAATCAGACTCATCGGGGTCGGAGCTTCAGGTTTTGTATCGTCGGCCATGCCATTTCAGATGGACCTTTTTGAACGAAAAGAAAAAAAAGGCAATAACTGGGAGAAAGTTGAAAGTGCTATTGACACTATAATCGAAAAATTTGGAAAAGATGCTGTCAGGCGTGCCACTTTGACCGAAAATAAATAAGATGCGCAGGAAAAAATTAAAAGACCAAAAACCTTCCTGCCTGCTGGGTGCACATTTCTCAATTGCAAGAGGTCTGGACAAAGCCTTGTTTGAAGCAAAAGCGTACGGCTGCAATTCGCTTCAGATATTTACAAAGAATGCAAATGCATGGAAGGAACGGATAGTTACACAAAAGGAGATTGAAAACTTTGAGCGGGCAAAATTAGAAACCGGAATAACTGAAATTGCCTCTCATACTTCTTACCTCATAAATCCGGCAACACCCGAGAAGAAAAAACATAAAATGTCCTGCAATGCGCTTGTACAGGAACTTATCAGATCGTCTTGTCTGGGCATCCCATACGTCGTACTCCATCCGGGATCTCATATGGGAGCCGGTGATAAAGAAGGAATTATTCGAATCGCTGAAAGCATAAATGAAATATTTGCAGCAATATATGCGAAAACCCATGAAATAAGCACTCGTCTTTTGCTCGAAACTACCGCAGGGCAGGGTTCCAGTGTGGGGCATACCTTTGAACATCTTGCATCAATTATCAGCAAAGTTGAAAAGAAAATAAATCTGGGGGTCTGTCTCGATACTTGTCATATCTTTGCCGCAGGCTATGATATCAGGACCATGGAATATTACCGGAAAACCATGGATGATTTTGATTCTATCATCGGTCTCGATCGTCTATGCCTTATCCATCTTAATGATTCAAAAAAAGAATTAGGATCAAGGGTTGATCGGCACGAGCAAATAGGTCTCGGTTATATCGGCTTAGACGCATTTAAATATATTATGAATGATGACAGACTCTTTGATATTCCCAAGATTATTGAAACTCCAAAAGGAACAACAGATAAAGATTGGGATGAGGTAAACCTGAAACTACTAAGACAAATGGTACGGATTTAAAGCGATGTTTTGCTGCTGCCCTTAACCTCTTCGTTTTTAAGACAATTTTTACATATGCCGTCCAGGCAGACTTGAACGTTATCAATCAATCCCGGAAAAGTTCTGTTAAGGGGCTTAATATCCAGATGCAGACTTTCAGGATTTAAACATTCCATGCGGCCGCATTCCCTGCAATAGAAATGTGGGTGTGACTGATGGTGCTCGTTCGGAGCCAGGCCATAATGAAACGAACGCCCACCACCGCTTATTCGATCAATAAGTTTTTTTTCCACTAAAAGATCAAGGATTCGATAAACCGTAACACGATTGATATCAGTACTGCGACTTAATATATCAATAATCTCTCCGGCATTTAAGGGATAATTATTATTTCCTATAACTTCCAGTACTTTCAATCGATTTGGCGTGGAGCCCAATCCGGAATTTTCAAGAAGATGAGCATAATTACATTGATAACACATGATTTCCCCGTAAGCGTTCAGAGTTCAGAGGTTCAGGGTTGCTTTTTTGGGCGATCTTGTACATAGGACAGCAGGTATTTGATGAAACCACGAATTGTGACACGGGTAGGTCTGGCATGATCGTAAATATCCTGAAACTCAGCTTTTTCGTTATGTATTGTTGATCCACCATCCTTCTCCAGTTAGAAATTACGAATTATCGATAGGATTCAGTTTTGTGTTGAGAACCACCAACCGAACCCTGAACCTTTGAACCCGTGAACGGCTACAGATATCAATCACCAATAGCCTTTGAATATAAACGCCTGCTGTTCAAATACTGCACCAAAAATGATATAAAAAATGCTGCTACCGCCACCATGATGATTGTCGCTCCTGATGTAAGATTAAAAATGTATGAAAGCCATAGACCGGTCATAGTGAACATGCAGCAAAGCAGGGTAGAAATAAGCATCATCATGCTAAGAGATCGTGCATATTTTTCAGCAATATATGGAGGAATGGTCAGCAGTGCAATAACCAGAATAAGGCCGACCACACGAATAATCATAACAATAGAAAGGGCAATCATGCCGATGAGAAGAAAATACAGCCCCTTCACAGGAACTCCCCGAAGCTGGGCGAATTCCTCATCGTAAGACATAGCCAGGAAGTCATTATAGAAAAAGATTACTATAAGCCCAACACTTAAGCACATTACCAACATCTGCCAGAGATCCGATTGCGGAACAGCCAGAATGCTGCCAAAAAGATAACTCATCAAATCGACATTATATCCTGGTGTCAGGTCTAAAAGGAGGACTCCAAGCCCCATTCCGCCGGCCCACAGTACACCGATAAAAGTATCCGCTCTGTCCCTGGCTTTCAGAGTTACAGCTGCCATTATCATAGCCGCAAAAAGAGTAAAGCCTAGCGTGCCGACAATATATGGCAATCCGAAAAAAAATGCGAGACCGATGCCACCGTATGCCGCATGCGCTATGCCTCCTGCAAGAAAGGCAATCCTGTTAACAACGACAAAGGTTCCGATAATGCCACATATAATGCTGGCGAGAAGACCGGCCACCAAGGCATTTCTCATAAATTCAAACTGCAGGACTTCGAACATAGTATGTCAATCCCCATTATGTGTACGCAAAACACGGTGCGGCAATCCATGAGCGATTAATTCCACCGGACATTGATACGCCATCTCCAGCATTTCCTCTGTGACTTCGGCAGCCCCGTGGAAATGGACGCGGCGGTTTACACATGCAACGGATTTAATATAACTGGAAAGAGCCAGGAGGTCATGGCTGACTACAAGAATCGTGACTTTTTCATTAAGATCTTTTAAAATTGTGTAAATTTCACCTTGGCCTTTTGCATCAACACTGGCTGTCGGTTCATCCAGAATGAGAATTTCAGGCTCTGTAACAAGAGCTCTTGCAATAAAAACCCTCTGCCGCTGACCACCGGAAAGCTCATCAATATGACGATTTTTAAATTGTTCCATTTCCACTTTTTTAAGGGCTGCCTGTGCGGTAATCCGATCATCCTTTTTGTAATGTGACCAGCTTATGCCTGACCTTAATTTCCCCATGAGCACAACATCGAGGACAGATATGGGAAAGTTTTTATTGATATGGATATCCTGTGGCACATAACCGATGCGGTGGGCTACTTGCTTAGGAGGCCGGCCAAAGACCCGGATTTCACCCCTGTCAGCCTCGAAAAGCCCCAACATCAATTTAAGTAAGGTGGTCTTTCCCCCTCCGTTGGGGCCAATCATAGCCAGAAACTCTTTATGATAAAGGGTAAAATTAACGTCCTGCAAAACAGGTTCTCCGTTAAAGGAAAACCATAAATTTTTGATATCTATTACCGGCTTGTCCATAATATTTTTACCTCGATGCAGCTTTGAACTTAGCGGCAACTTGACGCAGATTATCCGGCCAGTTTAAAGCAAGAGGGTCTGCAAAGGCTATTTGTCCGCCTATTGCCTGTGCAATAACACTTGCACTTGCAGCAGAGAACTGGGGCTGAACAAAAACAACTTTTACACCAAGCTTTTTCGCGTGTTTGATAAGGCGCCGGAGATCAGCAGGTTTTGGGTCCTTCCCTTCAATCTCCACCGGGATCTGCTTTAGACCATATTCCCCGGCAAAGTATCCCCATGAAGGATGAAATACTATAAATTCCATTCCTTTTCTTTTTCCGGCGAAAATTCCTTTTAGCTCAGCATTCAGGTTTTCAATTTCGATAATAAACTGTTTGTAACCAGCTTCATACACGGATTTATTAGCCTGGTCGATAGTAACAAGAGCGTTTAAAATGTTTCGGGCCTGGGTCATCACCAGCGGGGGAGAAAGCCAGATGTGCGGATCTTTGACCCCCTGTGGGTTATCCGCCTTCATGGGTATTTTTTCAATGTCTTTCTCGGTATGGACCACGAGCATTTTGGGATTGGCCCCGGCAATTTTATTAAGCCACACCTTTTCGAATGGTACTCCAATGGCAAAGTAAATCTTTGTTTTTGAAAGGTCAACCGCCTGTCTGGGTTTAGGCTCATATGTCGCCGGATTGGCTCCGGGCTTAACCATTACTGAAACATTTACAAGAACGCCGCCAATCTTTTCCACAAAATATTTCTGTGGTACAATGCTGACAAATACATCGATTTTCCCTTTCGCATAGGCGATTTTCCCGAAAACCACGCACAAACCGAAAAAAAATATAATTACTGCCGCTTTTCGCATCTTTTCTCCTTTACCAGGTCATGAGATCAACTTGAACTGCTGTTGTCCTGGAAATGAAAGAATACAATGCAACTATATTGCATAAAGTAATTATTGTCAAGAAACTAACTGTTTGCCGAAATATCGTTGTTATAACAATAATACTAATGACTAATAGCCGATTTTATAAATTGTGGTTTAAAATAATCTATTGCAATTTAGTTGCATAACATAGTTTTTTACGAAACCATTAAGCTTTCCATATAAAGAAAATTCTGTGTTTACAACCTGTAAAAATTATTGACATCTTATAACCTTCTCTGCAGCTAAATATTCACAACTATTTATAATTACAACTAATATCGGCTTGCTATTATTGGCATGGCCTTTGCTATTTAACTAAGTAAAGAAAAAAATCGCAAAATAAAAAATAACATAACATTCGCTAAGTAAAAGGCATCTTTTACAAATGAAATTTCACCTGCCTATAGCAGTGAGAAAAAAATACCTTCCGATTTCCATTATTGTCATTTTGTTGATGATTGTTGCTCTGTCAGGCTATTTGAGTTCCGCCGGCGACAGGGAAACATCAGTGAGGATTCTCATCGATGATTGCGGGGGAAAGGTAGTTTTTTCACACCTTGCGCATCAAAATGATTACAAAATTTCCTGCGTTAAATGTCATCATGAAAAAGGCGGGGACCAGGCCGATTACATTGCATGCGGTTTGTGTCATCCTGTCGCTTTTGACAAGAATTACATCGAAAAGCACAAAAATTATTTTCCTGACAAAAAGACTTGCGTCAGGTGTCATCATCTGGAATTTTTTAAAGCAGGCTTTGAACATTCTGAGCATGAAAGTTATGCGAGTGATTGCACAGATTGTCACCATGGATCTGATATCGAGCCTGAACCTCAGGCCTGCAAATCCTGTCACTTAAAAACCGAAGGTGAAAACATACCAAATCTGCAAGACGCAACTCATGACTGCTGCATGAGATGTCATGAAGATATCTTTGAGAAAGGTTTCAAGGGCTGCTCCGACTGTCATGCTGAAAAAGACATGAATAAATTTAAAGGGCTTTACAGCTCCTGTCTGCGATGTCACCAGGTTAAAAAAATCAAAAAACTTATGCCGACAAGGACGGATGCTTTTCATAAACAATGTTTAAGTTGTCATAAAGAGCTAAAAAAAGGCCCTTTTGGTGAAAACAGCTGCAATAAATGCCATTTTAAGTGAAGCACTATGAATAAGCCGACTATTTCTCTTACCACTGAATTCGAGGAAACGATTCGGGATATACCCCTGCCGGATGAAGTGCATATTCCTTTAAAAGGCCATACTCCCACGATAGAAAGGAAGAAAAAAGTGCTCCAGGGGGCAAGGATCGCTGAACACCCGGAAGGTTATGCAGGAGATATTCATGCATCGCTGTCGGGTAAAGTGAAAAATATAACACCTGCGTCTATTTCCATAAAGACAGACACAGAAGCTTTGAAAACGGAGCCTGTCGATATATCCGGGATTGATTCGGGTAAAGAACTTATTCTCACTTTAAAGGGTCTCGGCGTAGATACTAATAATCTTGTCAGGGCAAAAACGCTCATCATAAACGGCTTTAATCCCGAGCCCGGCATAAGTGTTTATGATCATCTTTTGCGTGA
>JAUWOH010000251.1 GCA_030612225.1 Desulfobacteraceae bacterium | reverse complement strand
TTGAGGTCACAATTTGTGCCCTCAAGTTGTCAAATTCAAGTTTGGTAAGTTCGAACATGAAATCCTCGGGAAATCGGCCTATATTTCTTTTTACGGCCTGCTTCAACACTTTTGTTTTAACGCCATATAGCTCCGCAAGGCTTCTGTCCAGCATAACTTTTTGACCTCGAATTAAGTAAATCTTACTGGTAATTCTTTCCATCGGTATAGTGGTCGTCATCAAAAGATATCCTTTTGTCAGGTTTTATTTTATGGTAACCCCTATTTTTTAGCAAGAGCCGTGGCTATTCTCCTTAATTCACTATTGGGTTCCGGGACATTCTTGATATATTGATATGTCGATTTATTCCTGATAGCACGTGTTTCGGGATATCCTTTAGCTTCCTAATTTCAAAGGCATTCACTATTGGCTCTAAAAATTGTGTTTGAAACTGCCGGATACGGTGTTGAAGTGGAAACAAGTAAGTTTTTTTTGGTTTGTAAGATATCATATTTTATAAAAATTGTCCAGAATTCTAAATGTTTGACATATTTCATAGGATGATACCATTTTATTCAATGCATGGAATGAACTCTACTTGGCTGAACAGTTGCATCTTTTGCAACAGTTGCTTTTTGCAGGAATTCCTGGATAGATGATTCTGTGCTTTAAGTCGAAAAGAGGGAAGGGCAAGAGGTTAAGTCTACGGTTGAACCTTGGTTTCTGATTCTACTCATTTTCTATTACACGGGCCACCGGGTTTCCGCAACGTGTACAAATTCCCTTTAGAATCAGCATTCCTCCCCGGTTAAATGATTGCCTAAGCAGATTTAACAGGGTAAATTTTCAACCTTTCCGCTAACGCTTCCGATGCCGGTGGTATCAGAGCAGGTTGTGCACCAAACGTTGTTTAATATTTTCATCTGAATATCACCGGGTATGTTATCCCAAATTTTACTCGCCTGAGGGGTTAAAGAGAATTCATCCAGGGTTTTTATTGGCTTGGATTTGCCATAGGCTTTTTGATTTTCTTTAACGGTGAAGCCGATTTTTTTTCTGGGCTTTGCATCCGCTTTTAATAGTTGTTTTATCGCTTCGAAAAGGTATTCTGCCAATTTATAGATCGGAAGCGCACTTCGGCCCTTCAGCATAAACTCACCGATTTCATCATTCGATGTTCAAAAGCGACAAAACCTTTTTGGGTTGATCGGGAACAGCTAAATATCTTAGACCATGACCAAAGGACCAGAGGCCCCTGCCTTTTTCTGTGGTGAGGCTGCCGGCTGATCTGCTAAGAATTTCTTTTGTATTCTATTGATCATTCAAGTATAATAATTAGAACCTATCACAAAAACAATCTGAGTGTCCATGACGGCGTTGTGGAACAGTTCAAAATGCTCACATACTACGTGTATGCTCCGCTTTTTCACCGATCCACGCCTTGCCCTGAACTCTAACCTTATTTTTGAGACAGGTTCTAGATTCAAAGAAAAGATCTTTATTTAACACTTTGGAAAGTATATCTAAAAACCTGACTTTTTAATTTTAACGGAGAAAAGCTATGATGGATCTATCATTGGATGAAAAATTAAAAAAAGCCACCGGTGTTGTCTGTAAACAGGGTATGTTCCCATTTCCGCTGAGCGAAACCGCCATCAGCATTGTCAAGCACGTTGTGGCGGAAGAGGCGGAACTCGACCTGATATGCGCATTCAAAGACGTTTCTTCCCAAACTATGGATCAGCTCAAGGAATCGAGCGGCTTTTCCGAGGAAACTATTGAAAAACTCACAACCAGCCTTGCAAAAACAGGATTGATTTTCAATCAGCCGAGTTCAAGTGGGATGATGATTTATCGCCTCCTGCCACTGGTGATGATCGGACTCATGGAATACAAATTCATGACAAAGTTGACAGGCAACGATGAGGAACGGGAACTTGCCGAGTTGTTTGAAAAGTTGTTGATGGAGCTTAGAGACGAAATTCAAAGCAACTATACGGCACTCGAGCCCCTCTTTGCCTCGGCCCCCCCGGTAGACAGGACCGTTCCCACGCGACAAACCGATGACGGTAAAAACATAAATATCATCAAGGTGGATCGGACAATTGACAAGCCTGAAGATTTTGTTCTGCCAAGCCAGACCGTGGACGACATCATCGAAAAATTTGACGACATCGCCGTGGGTTACTGCTTTTGCAGACAGCGACGCAGTCTTCTGGGAGGTGATTGCGCAACCAGCGCCCCTACATTGAACTGCTTCTCATTCGGCAAATCCGCGCGCCACACATCCGCTCAGGGCTTTGCCAAAAAGATCTCAAAAGAAGAAGCACGGATAATTATGAAAGAGGCTGAAGCCGCCGGCCTTATCCACAAGGCATTCCACCCGGGATCCAGAGAAACCAGTCCGGAAACGAGTATCTGCAACTGCTGCAAGGACTGTTGCGATACGTTTGGCCTGTGGCGCAAGGGAGCCCTGCCTCTCATCAACTCCACCTATTATCTTTCCATGATTGACAAAGATACGTGCACCGGCTGCGGCACCTGTGTGGACTGGTGCCCAACCGATGCAATTGCCCTGGATGATAATGGACTTGCAGAACGGGATGAAAACGCCTGCATCGGATGTGGGGTCTGTGCCCGATTCTGTACTGATGAAGCCATCTCTCTCAAAGAGGGTTTGCGCAGGGTTTTTGTTCTACCGCCTAGATTGCGATAATCTTGACGGATAGCGGTTTTCACAGGAACGAAAAGCTTGGCACACCTTGTTCAGTAAAAACGCGCGGTAGAGCTGAAGAATGTTTCAGCCTGTCTAACCGGTCACAATTTGTGACCAGTTCCTGTTTTTCCTCTTTGGTCAGTCTGAACATGAAATCCGACGGAAACCTCTGTTCATTTCTGGTAACAGCCTGATTTAAAGCCTTCGTAGTAACCTCATAAAGCTCGGCAAGGTCAGCATCCAACATCACCTTCATTCCACGGTTCAGAAATATTTTACCGGCAATTGCTTCGACAGATATAATATCAAGCATAATAAATCCTTTTTATCACGGCTTGGGAAATAATGGGCCACCCATCAAAACATCCTCACATACTCATCAAACACAAAAACCCGGGTACGCTGATATAGTGGTTGCCAAAAAAACGTTCCGTTATCTAAACGTTTTTTCTACAACCACATATACCGCAATTCCATTTTTCGGAACATATTTATGAAAAGCGGTATAGCCGGTCGTTTCACCAGTATCTTTTGCTCAACAAAAGCTTTGACCAAATTATTTGCTGCTTTGAATTTTTTAATATCCATCAGCACTCCAAAAGTAAAATACAAATTTCTTTATTTTACTGTCATGAGTAAAGGTAAAATATAGGTTTTCATATTTTATTCATGCTCATTACTCTTGTCTTTATTTTTTTCCAAAAGGATTTTAACTTCGCGATCAAAATCGGAAATGTATTTTTTATCCTGAACTTTCTTAAAAATTTCATATTCCTTATGCGCCAAAACTAAAGCAATTTCATGGCTAATTGAACCTGCATTGGTCAGAATTTCATATTCGCTGAATTTTAGAAAGGCATTCAGCTTTTCAATCCAGTCTTTCATATACATTGGAATATTGCGGACCGCCTGTAATTCTGCAAAATCAAGATACATAGTGACGATGCGGTTAAGATGATCTATCTCCGGTTTATTTAAATAATTCTTAGCAATGGAAACATCACCTGGCATTATTTTGCCTATGGGTCCTTTTCTCCATGATGTTAAACCCATGTTGGGTTTAGCATTATCGGCACGTTTAGCTATTATCTCAGCAGCAGTTTGCCCGGTAATTGCAAAATGTAGTTTATTTTGAACTGTTGCAAAAAACTTTTTTGTATCTTCGGCCTTGACGGAATAATCAATCGAAGTAGCATAAATGTCTGTGATTTTTTGATAAACCATCCTTTCACTTGCCCGGATATCTCTGATTTCTTCAAGTAAATCATCAAAATACCGAGCGCTGAAGCGAGACCCATATTTGAAACGGTCGCTATCTATGGCGAAACCTTTGTGTATATATTTCTGGAGGATTGTAATAGCCCATTGCCGGAACTGTGTGCCGCGTTCTGAGTTAACCCTGTATCCCACCGCGATAATTGCTTCAAGCGAATAGAACTTCGTCTGATATTCCTTACCATCTTCGGCAGTATGTGCAAATTTTGCACATACTGAATCTTCTTCTAACTCGATATTAGAAAAGATATTCTTCAAGTGCTTGGTAACAACACTACGATCTACATCGAACAGTTCCGCCATTCGTTTTTGAGGTAACCAGATATTTTCATTGGCGCACAGTACTTCTATATTAATTTTCCCTTCAGGTGTTTGATATACAGTAATCTGATTGTCCGGGATTTTTATCTTTTTTGCCATCTAAATATTCCTTACGTTTAATTAAAAAGGGATGTATCAAAACATCCGGTAAGAATCAGGTTTGCAAGGCAGAAATGGGGATAAGTCTACGTTTGACCCTTAGTTGCTGGTTCTATTCATTTTCTATAACACGGGCTACCGGGTTGCCGCAACGTGTACAAATTCCCTTTAGAATCAGCATTCCTCTTTCAACCTTTCCGCTGACGCTTCCGATGCCCGTTGTATCTGAGCAGGTTGAGCACCAAACGTTGTTCAGTATTTTTACCTGAATATCACCGGGTATAGCGTTCCAGATCTCCTGTGCCTGAGGGGTTAAGGAGAATTCAACCTGGGCAGCTTTCTGCATGGATTTGCCATAGGCCTTTTGTTTTTCTTTAACCGTGAAGCCTATTTTTTTCCGGGGTTTAGCATCCGCTTCTAATAATTGTTTTATAGCTTCGAAGACGATTTGAAACTGCTGGTCGTATTTTTTCTCCATTGTCTCTATTTTTTTCTTCAAATCCTTGTGTGTCGAAAGCATCTGCCGCAGTTGTGTAAAAGCTCTTATAATCTGGATATTGACCTTAATGGCTGTGTCACTATTCAACACACTTGAAAGCATTGCCACGCCTTGCTCTGTAAACACCATAGGGGAGTATCTGGTTCCACCCCAACTTGAGGTCACAATTTGTGCCCTCAAGTTGTCAAATTCAAGTTTGGTAAGTTCGAACATGAAATCCTCGGGAAATCGGCCTATATTTCTTTTTACGGCCTGCTTCAACACTTTTGTTTTAACGCCATATAGCTCCGCAAGGC
>JAUWOH010000045.1 GCA_030612225.1 Desulfobacteraceae bacterium | reverse complement strand
TCCTGCCCGTCAATTGGTGACCTGCCTTCCTCAAGATCTTTTATGTATGCCGTCACACTGGCTTTGTTCCAGCAGCGCCTTGGTTCTATGAAGGAATGAGCTGATGGCCCAAGCCCGATATATGGTGCAAATGACCAGTACGTTTGGTTATGGCGGGCCCTTAAGCTTTTTGCACGCGCGAAGTTCGATATTTCATATTGAGCATAGCCTTTATCAGCTAAAAACTCTATAGTTGCTGTAAACAGCTCCCCAACCATTTCTTCTTCCAGGGGCTTAAAGAGACCCTTTTGTAAATCCTTTTCCATGGGTGTTCCTGACTCATAAGTAAGCATGTAGCAGGAAAGGTGTTCAGGCTTATATGAAACGGTGTGCTCAAGATCGCAAAACCAGGATTCTCTGGTTTGACCGACAATGCCGTAAATAAGATCTATACCTATATTTTCAAAATCTGCATCTCGTGCCCATTTTATGGTTAAATCTGCATCCTCGCTCGTATGTATCCGTCCAAGGAAGTTAAGATTTCTTTCCTGAAAAGATTGTACACCGATACTTATCCTGTTAACACCTGCGTCCTTATATTCCCTTAGTTTTTCCGGTTTTACAGTGCCTGGATTTACTTCTATTGTTATTTCAGTGTGGGGAAGGATATTAAATGAATCGTATGCTGCTTCCACAATCCTGCTGATCGCATTTTCGCTAAGCACGGATGGTGTGCCGCCACCTATATACAAGGTATTAAATACCGATGATTTCCTGCCTGCCATCGATATCTCTTTAATTAGAGCGGAAACAAATGACCGCTTAAGTGATGCATCTATAATTGAGTAAAAATCACAATATGGGCATTTTTTAACGCAAAAAGGGATATGCACATATATCCCTCCTGGCTTATTCGAATTTGAATTCAACCTGATTTTTCCTTGATAATTTTTAAGCTAATCATGCATATTCAGTGCGTATTTTATCACCGCCCATTCACTTCGCTCATTCGAGACACAAAGCACACAGAGGTTTTTCTCTTATTTCTTTTCGCTGAGAGAGGCGAAAAGAAATAATCCAGAGCCCTTCGTGCAAATCACATCAAATTCGATTAACTCGAATGATCAGCCTAACGATGCAGCGCTATATTTGGTCTTTTTAATACGGCGTCAAAAGAAGCGAAGCTTCTGAGAGTTTCTGTTCACCGTCCTCTCAACGGTAAACAGAAAAACAAGATTTCTCTGCGTTCTCTGCGGCTCTGCGGTGAATCCATCGTGAATCCGTGGCAAATCATTTCTTTTCCCATCCGCCAATAAGGTGCAAATGGAGATGGAAAATGACCTGCCCCCCTCCCCTTTCAACGTTAAAAAGAAGCTTGTATCCTGATGAATTAACCGATTCTTTTTTGGCTATATCTTTTCCGACCATTATCATGTGAGAGATAATTTCTCTGTCGTTTTCCGTTAAATCGTTAATGCTTCGTATATGTTTTTTGGGAACAATCAGAATATGCACCGGTGCATGGGGGTTAATATCCCTGAATACTACCAAAGTTTAGTCTTCATATAAAAATTCGGTCGGAATTTCTCTATTAACAATTTTGCAAAAAATACAGTCCTTTTCCACTCCTGATTACCTCCTTTTACTGATTTGAAATATATTGGCCACAGACCCACACAGACTGACACAGACAGAAAAATACTGGTGAAATATTTCAAATTTCACCGAACAGATCTTTTCCCCGGCCCACATTGGCCAGTGAAAAACCATAAGCCCTATGGGCAGGAAAAACTTCGCGAAGCGATGCTGTTTCCGTTCGGACAAGTCCTGCCGCGGCTTAGTCTTGGCGAAGACGGGCCTGCCACGGCCTATCCTTGGCGAAGACGAGTTGTCCGGGCGAAATATCCCTGCTGGGAAATTCACCAGAAATTTCACGGCATGTCTGTGTGGGTCTGTGTGGGTCTGTGGCTAATTTCTTTTGTCTCAAAACTCCATCTTCCTTTTCTTGTTGGTACATCAAAAGATTTTTTCAGTTGCTGCAAAAAACGATCTCTTTGTATTTCCCTTGCTCCAAAGCGGATCATATGTTCGGTTCTAACCTGGCAGTCGATCATATCAAAAGACAATTCTTTAAGATATTCTACAAGTTTGACAAACGCAACATTAGACGCATTGCTTATCCTTGTAAACATCGATTCTCCGAAAAATGATTTTCCCAGGGAAACACCATATAGTCCACCTGCAAGTTCTCCTTTATACCAGGCTTCCACAGAATGCGCATAACCTGATTCGTGTAGTCCGCAGTATGCTTTTATCATATCTTCCCCAATCCATGTTCCTTCATTATTTTCCGCTCGAATTTGTGCGCATTCACTGATTACCATGGCGAATGCCTGATCCATAGTGATATAAAACTTTTCTTTTTTAATTATCTTTTCTAAAGTTTTCGAGACTTTGATCTCTTCCGGATAAAGCACCAGGCGCGGGTCAGGCGACCACCACAATACAGGCTCTTCGTCCGAATACCAGGGGAATATACCCATATGGTAGGCGAGCAGGAGTCTTTCTTCGCTCAGATCGCCGCCTACTGCCAGCAGGCCTTCCTTTTCTGCAAGGTTTGGTTGGGGAAATATATGTTCATCAGATAAATAGAAAACAGGCATGGATGTTTTTATCTTTTCAGAGGGTATTATATCACCGCCCATTCGCGCCGCTCATTCGAAGCGCAGAGCACGCAGAGATTTTCATCTTATTTCTTTTCGCTGACCCCGGTGGAATAGGCTTCGCATTCCACTGGGCAGGGAAGGCGAAAAGAAATAAACCCAAGCCCTTCGGGCAGATAATGCCAAAGTCAATCAACTCATATCTTCAACTTTACGAGTCATTATTAAATTTAGGTTTTCTAAAATGACACCAAAAGAAGCGAAGCTTCTGAGAATTTCTGTTTACCGGTATTTTATCCCGCTATGATTAGCGGGACTCAACGGTAAGCAGAAAATTAAAATTTCCTTGCGATCTCTGCGGCTTTGCGGTGAATATTTTTTTAGTTAGCAGTGTAACCACCTGAATATATACGATACGAAAAGTTTAATTAAATATCAATTTGTCGTTTTCCAGACCAACTAAAATCTCACCGCCTTTTTCAAGGCGCCCGAACAGTATCTGGTCGGAGAGTACATCCTTGATTTCCGTCTGTATCAAACGTTCGAGAGGCCTGGCGCCGTATCGCGGATCACACCCTTTTTTTGCAAGCCATATACGCACCTCTGGAGAAATCGTAAGCCGGACTTTCCGTGCGGAAAGCTGTTCATTGACTTCAGCCATGAACTTGTCTACCACCTTTTCCATTATCTCTATGGTTAGAGAGCTAAATTGAATTATGCCGTCAAGCCGGTTTCTGAATTCGGGACTGAAGAATTTTTCAACAGCTTTTTTCCCTTTGGATTCAACATCTTTATGCACATCGCCAAAGCCTATACTTTGAATGCTCATCTCACGGCTTCCGGCATTTGAGGTCATAATTATTATAACATTTCTGAAATCAGCCTTTTTCCCGCTATTATCGGTCAAAGTGGCGTGATCCAGAACCTGAAGTAAAATGTTAAACAGATCCTGATGTGCTTTTTCTATCTCATCAAAAAGCAGCACTGCATATGGATGCTTGCGGATGCCGTCTGTGAGGAGCCCGCCCTGGTCGAATCCGATATAACCCGGAGGTGCACCGATAAGACGTGCTACAGCATGCTTTTCCATATATTCGCTCATGTCAAACCTGATAAACTCAACACCAAGAATCTTAGACAGTTGCAGCGATACTTCTGTTTTCCCTACACCTGTCGGCCCTGTGAACAAAAATGATCCTATAGGCTTGTCCTGAGCTGAAAGGCCTGCACGGGAACGCTTTATTGAAGTTACCATACTCTTTATGGCATCATCCTGCCCGAAAACTACCTGCTTTAAGCTATCTTCAAGATTTCCCAGTTTTGTCCGATCGGATGTTGATACGCTCTGGGTCGGAATTTTGGCGATCTTTGCCACGATTTTTTCAATATCGGAAGGATTTATTTTTTTTCTGCGCGTAGATCCTGAAAGCCTTACAAATGCACCTGCCTCGTCAATCACATCTATAGCCTTGTCAGGAAGATAACGGTCATTGATATACTTTGCTGAAAGTTCTGTTGCTGCTTTCAGTGCCGAATCCGTATAAATAATTTCGTGGTGTTCTTCGTAACGTGACCTGAGACCTTTGAGAATCTGTATTGTTTCTGAAACCGGCGGCTCATAAATTTCTATCTTTTCAAAACGCCGGGAAAGTGCCCGATCTTTTTCAAAGTGGTTTTTATATTCCTCATAGGTAGTAGATCCTATACACCGAATATCACCCGTTGCAAGTACAGGTTTTAATATATTGGAGGCATCCATAGATCCGCTGCTTGTTGCTCCAGCGCCCACAATGGTGTGAATCTCATCAATAAATAAAATTGCATTCGGTATTTTTTTAAGCTCGGCAATAACCCCTTTCAGTCTCTGCTCAAAGTCGCCTCTGAATTTTGTACCGGCCAGCAGCCCGCCAAGATCCAGGGAAAATATTTTAATATTTTTCAGGATGTCTGGAAGATCCCCTTCGTTTATTTTTTGAGCCAGCCCTTCGGCCATAGCTGTTTTTCCAACACCGGGATCACCAACAAAAACAGGATTGTTTTTACGTCTCCGACACAGAACCTGCATGGTACGTTCCATCTCGGTCTTCCGCCCGATTAGCGGGTCCAGTTTCCCATCAGCGGCCATTTTAACAAGATCCATGGTAAAAAGCTCAAGAGGATTTGCTCTTTTCTTTTTCTGCTTTTTATCTGACTTAACAAACCCGCCCGGCCCCTCATCAAAATGTGTTTTTGATATATTATGGGATATGTAATTTAGCACGTCAAGGCGGGTGACTCCTTCAGAATTTAAAAAATGTGCGGCATGGGAATCCTTTTCCTGGAATATTGACGCCAGTATATCACTTACATCAACCTCCTGCTTCTCAGCAGAGCGAACATGATTAACAGCCCTTTGAATTACTCTTTGAAAGGCCATAGTCTGCTGAAGCACATACTCGCTTCCTTCTGGAACACTCTCCAGATTATCACCGAAAAATTTTTCAAGAGCATTTGTCAGGTTTTCAATATTTCCACCACAGCTCTCAATTATCTCAATACCTGTACTGTCATATAGTACTGCAAAAAGAATATGTTCTATGCAGACATATTCATGACGTCTTTTTTTTGCTTCCCTGACCGCCAACCCTAAAGTTACACTTAATTCTTTACTAATCATGATCTATTCTTTCTCCATGCTGCATTTAAGTGGAAAATCTCTTTCTTTAGCAAGAGCATGCACGGTTTCCACCTTGGTTTCTGCAACTTCGTATGTATAAACACCACAAAGCCCAACCCCGATCCTGTGTACATTAAGCATAATCCGTGTCGCCTCCTCAACCGATTTACTAAATACCAGCATCAGAATTTCTACTACAAACTCCATGGTTGTATAATCATCATTAAGGAGCAGTACCCTGTACATGGAAGGTTCGGCAATGTCATCCCGTGTTTCAGTGAGTACATCCCCTTCTGTTTCAGGACTATAGTCGCTCATCTATTTATTTCCAACAAAAAACTATCTTCCACAGCATTTTTTATATTTTTTCCCGCTTCCACATGGACATGGGGCGTTTCGACCAATTTTTTTCTCAACCCGTTTAACCGGCTTTTTCTTTGCAGGTGCATCTCCGCTGGAAAATGTAAGGCTCTGCTCTTTGGGCTTTCTTAGATCATCTATTTTTTCAGACTCAGCTATTTGAATTCTGAAAAGTATCCCCAGGGTCTCTTCTTTTATCCTGAAAATCATGCCTTGAAACAATTCAAAACCCTCTTTTTTATAAACAAGCAGTGGATTCTGCTGGGCATAACCCCTTAGGCCGATACCCTCTTTCAGGTGATCCATTGACAGAAGATGATCTTTCCACAAGTTATCTACGGTTTGCAACATGACAACGCGTTCAAGCCGCCTGAAGTCTTCTTCACCGATTACTGCTTCTCTTTGGTTATATATCTCAAGGGCGGATTCATAAATAAGCTGAGCAAGCCCGTCTCTATTAAGTCCGTCAAGTGTATCTTCATCAAAAGAATTCAACTTGAAGTTAAACTGCTTGTAAACAGCTTCATTTAACCCTTTCATGTCCCAATCTTCGGGAAGGGCTTTTTCATCTGCAAACATATCAGCTATTATTTCCGCCTTCTCGCTGATCATATCTTCTATGGACGACTTCAGACTTTTCCCCATAAGGGCTTCACGCCGCTGTTTGTAGATAACTTCACGCTGCTGGTTCATTACATCATCATACTCAATAAGCTGTTTTCTGATGTCAAAATTGTGTCCTTCGACCTTTGCCTGAGCGTTTTCAATCGCCCTGCTTATCAGATTGTGTTCGATGGGCTCCCCTTCTTCCATGCCCAGTTTCTCCATTATACCGGTAATACGTTCCCCACCGAATATCCGGAGAAGATCATCCTCAAGTGCAAGGTAAAACCGCGACGAGCCTGGATCCCCCTGCCTTCCGGAACGTCCCCTGAGCTGGTTATCTATACGTCGGCTTTCATGTCTTTCAGTTCCGATTATGCGAAGACCTCCCAGATCCGTCACACCTTCACCCAGGACAATATCTGTTCCCCTACCCGCCATATTGGTTGAAATCGTCACCCCCCCCTTCTGACCGGCCATGGCAATAATTTCAGCTTCTTTTTCATGATTTTTTGCATTCAGTACAGTATGTTTGATCCCACGTTTTTTCAGTTTTTTACTCAGGTCTTCTGAAACATCAATTGAAATAGTGCCAACAAGAACGGGCTGTCCTTCTTGATGCAACTGTTCGATTTCATCCATGACTGCATTAAACTTTTCTCTTCTGGTTTTGTATATAGAATCAGGGAAATCATCCCTGATCATGGGCATATTTGTTGGAATAATAGACACGTCCAAATCATATATCTTTTTAAACTCAGCTGCTTCGGTATCTGCCGTTCCGGTCATGCCGGAAAGTTTATTATACATCCTGAAATAATTTTGGAAGGTAACAGTTGCAAGGGTCTGGTTCTCATTTTCTATCCTTACATTTTCTTTAGCTTCAAGAGCCTGGTGCAAACCTTCACTATAACGACGTCCAGGCATCAAACGCCCTGTAAACTCATCCACAATAATTACTTCACCATTCTTAACAATATAATCGACATCTCGCTTAAAAAGGGCATAAGCTTTTAATGCCTGATTAATATGGTGAAGCAGCTCTATGTTTTTATGATCGTACAGATTATCAACTTGCAGGATATGCTCAGCCCGTGCAACGCCTTCCTCGGTTAATACTGCTGCCCTAGCTTTTTCATCAATTGTATAATCTTTGTCTTTAACAAGCCGTGGAATGATACCGTTTATCTGGTAGTACAGATCAGTCGATTTTTCGGCAGGACCGGAAATGATAAGGGGTGTCCTGGCCTCATCTACAAGAATACTATCAACCTCATCAACAATAGCAAAATTTAGTTCACCCTGAACAACCGACTCAAGGTCGAACTTCATATTATCTCGCAAGTAATCGAACCCGAATTCATTATTTGTTCCGTACGTAATATCTGCACCGTATGCTGCCTTGCGCTCTTCATCGTCAAGACCGTGCAGAATGCTGCCGACTGAAAGACCCAGAAAATTATATATATGACCCATCCACTCTGTATCACGTCTGGCCAGGTAATCATTTACCGTAATTATATGAACACCTTTTCCGGAAAGGGCGTTCAAATAGGCAGGAAGAGTGGCAGCCAGCGTCTTTCCCTCACCTGTTTTCATTTCAGCTATCTTGCCTTGATGAAGGACAATTCCGCCAATAAGCTGCGCGTCAAAATGCCGCATTTTAAGTGTTCGCACTGAAGCTTCTCTCACCGTTGCAAAAGCTTCAGGAAGGATGTCATCAAGAGATTCGCCTTTTTCAAGGCGCTGTCTGAATAAGACAGCCTGAGCTTTGAGCTGTTCGTCGCTTAATGCTTGTATTTCCGGTTCAAATGCGTTAATATTTTCAATGGTGGGTTGAAGCTTTTTTAGTTCCCGATCATTTTTGCTGCCAAAGACCTTTGTTAATAAACTCGTTATCATTTATGGATTATCTCCCGATTAGTTGTAGTTAATTACGGCCAAACAAATTAGTTATCTCCAATTGAACAGGGCGGCATCTCAGAGGGGTCAAGGGGTCCAGGGTTCGAGTGGTCCTCCACAGAACAGGCGGATAAAAATGCTATAGAATTACAAAGAGTCGAAAACCTGGCGAAAGTCATGCGAACTCTGTTTGTAGATATAGGGGATTTAGATTTAATTTAAAAAGGTGAATTGGGTATGCTAAAAAAAGACATGGCATAAATCGAAAGAATATTAAAAACGCTGATAAAATCTTTAGAAAACAAACCCTTGAATCCTTGACCCCTGAATCCATAGAACCCTCTTCTCCAACTAAATTGGAGAAGAACCTGTTTTATATATTATTCCTCCTAGAAAATTACTTATAAAAATTTAAATGTAACATGTTAGCCAGTTAAAATAAAGGAGCAATTTGAAACTGAATATTATTAAAATAATATTTTTTATTGTCTTTCTTATATTAATAACCTCTAATCCGGTTTTGTCAAAATCAAAAGAAGAAATCTCAATTATCGCTGTCGGCGATATTATGATGGGAACCGATTTCCCGGACAAGTACAAAATACTGCCACCGGACAACGGAAAGGATTTGTTCATTCATGTTGAGCACCTTCTTATAAAAGGAGACCTTGTCTTTGGAAATCTTGAACAGGTCCTTATTGATGGTGGTAAATGCGCAAAAGATATCAATTCTCCCAATATGTGGGCATTTAAATGCCCTACAATATTTGCAGCCAATCTTGCAAAAGCCCATTTTAATATTATGGGTATCGCCAACAACCATGCATGGGATTTTGGTAAGGAAGGGGTACAAAGTACCATGAAAGCCCTTGATTCAGTAAAAATAAAACACTCCGGTCCAAAGGGCGATATAGGAAAAACCTCAATTAACGGTACCAGTATTGGTCTCATTGCATTCTCTACAAATGACAATGGATATAATCTTTTGAATTCCCAAGATGCAAAAGGCTTCATTAGCGAAATTTCTAAAGAATTTGATATTTTTATTGTCTCATTTCACGGCGGAACAGAAGGAATTAAGGCTCTGCATACAAGAAATCAAGAAGAATATCTTGGAAGGGAACCCAGGGGAAACGTTATTCGTTTTTCTCACATGGCCATCGATAACGGTGCCGATCTTGTAATTGGACATGGTCCTCATGTACCAAGAGCCATGGAGTTTTATAAGGACAAACTAATAGCATATTCTCTTGGCAACTTTTGTACATACGGTATTATCTCAATAAAAAAAGAAAAAGGAATCGCACCTGTTCTAGAGGTTGTTTTAGATAAAAATGGGAATTTTATAAGAGGAAAGATATACTCCTTTAAACAAATATACCCTGGATATCCTGTTCCGGATAAAAATAACCGGGCATCGACATTGATAAGATCACTAATTCAAACCGATTTTCCTGAAAATAAAATCAGGATTGATGAGAATGGAAATATTACAAGAGGCCTTTGAAAAATGTTAATTTTCGAAGTCTACGCTTATCTGTTCTAGTTCAAGTCGAAGATCCCGCACTTTGAGCGAAGGAAAACGAAAATTTAAACCTCAGGAATATATTGCAGGTATTTTTTCTTTAAAGCAGAGATTTATTAATTAAGTATATATTTTTCAGGATTAATCGGAATTCCGTTAAGATGAACTTCATAATGGACATGGGGCCCCGTACTTCTCCCTGAATTCCCAATCAGTGCAATGGTATCCCCACGTTTAACCCTATCATTACGCTTTACCAGCATCTTCTCAGTATGTGCATAGCGAGTAACCATTCCATGTCCGTGATCTATTATAACGACATTTCCAAAAGCTCCTTTTTTACCGGCAAATGTTACTGTACCATTTGCGGTAGCAATTATGGGAGTCCCTTTCCGGTTTGCAATATCAAAGCCTTTATGAAACTCGCGCCGGCCGGTAAATGGTGATGTCCGATATCCGAATCTTGAAGTTGTCCATCCTGTTGCCGGGCGTATGGCCGGCGTAGAAGCCAGAATATTCTGTTGCTCTTTAATATACTTAAAAAGAGATTCAAACCCATTGTTTTGATTGGTTGTAGCCAGATCAAGCTGGTTAATCTGCTCATGCATTTCTCGCATCAGGCTGTTATGTTTTTTCGAAAGCGGAATTTGTGCGACTATATCTTCAGGTATTGAACCACCCACACCAAAAAGGCTGTCCTGTTCGTTTTTCTTCTCAATATTTGCAATTATCCGTATTTTATTTTCAAAATTATTCAGACCGACCAGCTCTATCTTTAAAGAATTAATCTCTTCTGCAAATTGCTGAATCTGTTTCCGCTGGTTCTCAATCTCACTCAGTTGGCTGGAAATTTTTATACTGTTGTCACCGGTCTTCGACGAAATCGTTTTTAATTTTACGTAATCGTACATCACGATGCCGAATATTATCAAGCAAGCGGAGATAAAAACCCTTAAAAATGAAGTCGGAATAGATATTTGTTTTGCCGGAGAGCCTGAATTATTCAGGATAAAAAAGGATGTTTTTTTTCGCATGATAAGTTAACCTTGTAAATATAATATTTTTTAATTAATCCCATGCTCCTGTAATCTTGCCGTTATCTGCCAAGTATGATTTTATGAAGCATACAAAGTCTTTGTTTTCAGTGGGTTATGCTGGATCTAAAAAATTCAAGTTCGTTCCATATCATATGCTGATGAACATGTCAAGTCTGCAAAGCCCATTTTATGTTGATTTTTCAACAAAATAGGCTTTTATCCACTCATCGGCACAATCCGATTATTTCTTGATAAAAAATTATGATTTTCAAATAAAAATAGCCTTTGGGCGTCTGCACCCAAAGGCATTGTATTAACCAGCCTTCGGCAACCTGGCTGTCCTGGCCTTTCGGCTGTAGACCCATGGTTTTGCGTCGCCGCCTTTCGGTGACTTTGCCCTTTCGTATTACATATAATTACTACAAATATATTATAAATAAAGTGCTTTGTCAAGAGAAATGTCGAATTTTTAAGGGAAAAACCTTGTATTGCTTTTGTAATACACAAGATTTTTTCACAAAAAAATAAATCTAATGAAAAACGTGTCAGGTGAATATTTTCATAAAAAAGCTTTTAATCACAATATGCAGTTATTAAAATCAGAATAACTTCTATATGTCGTGGTTATAATTAGCCCGACAACGCAACTTGCCAGTTTTATTTAGCAGCAGCACCTTTTTGTGTCTTGCGATATTGTTGCGGGTTTCGGGTTGCGGGGTACGTGTTATAAAAAGGACTATTTCCGATTAACAACTCGCAACACGCAACTCGTAACCCGCAATACTTACGTGACAGACAAACAAGTCCAAAAAAACGCATTATGATTAGTAATAAATGTCGTTGTAGAGCTAAACAATCCCCAGTTTGAACTTGAGCGACTTCAGGGTGTTTTTCATAAGCATTGTAATAGTCATTGGGCCTACGCCGCCCGGAACCGGTGTAATCCATCCGGCAATCTCTTTGGCTTCATCAAAATCGACATCGCCTTTTAAAATCGCAATTTTATTTCCTGTTTTCTCACTTATCTTTTCACCAACCCGGTTTACACCAACATCAATTACACATGCACCCGGTTTGATCCACTCAGGCTTTACAAGCCCTGGAACACCGGCGGCAACGATAAGAATATCCGCCCGCTTGCAGTGCCCTTCCAGGTCTTTTGTGCGTGTATGAACAATGGTTACAGTAGAATTGGCTCCCGGTCCCTTCTGGAGCATCATGTTTGCTATCGGCTTTCCTACGATATTTGATCGACCCACAACCACAACTTCAGCTCCGCTGGTCTCTACACCTGCCCGCACAATCATCTCCTGGATACCGGCAGGGGTGCATGGCGGAAATTTTACTTCATCGCCGCCGATCATAAGCCGTCCTACATTTACCGGGTGAAATCCATCCACATCCTTGTCAGGATCGATTGCATTTAAAATCTTCTTTTCATCAATTTGTTTAGGAAGTGGAAGCTGGACGAGAATTCCGTTAATGCTGTCATCATTATTGTACTTATCAATAAGCGCCAGAAGATCCTCTTCGGATATATCAACCGGCTGGCTTTCCTGAACCTCATTAAAACCTACCCTGTGTGCGGTTTTTATCTTAAGTGTCACATAAGACATTGATGCTGGATTTTCGCCAACTATGATAGTCACCAGGCCGGGTACAACTCCATGTTTTTCTTTGATTTCGGCAACCTCTGAGATAATCTCTTCAAGAATTTCCTCTCTTATTTCTGTTCCTTTGATCAACGTTGCAGACATCTTTAATCTCCTTTCATTAAAATGTTATATTACTCTGGGTAATTTCCCATTGCACCGAGACCTTTGCAGATAAGCGTAGACTTCGAAACGGCACTTTTTGCCCGATTAGCGCTAAAGCTTCACTAAAGTGCCTGCGTCAGGCTCAAATTTTGGCACTTTAGTGACACGAAGTGAAGCATCAGCGCTAACCTTCAGCGCTATCCTCGAAATATTAAATATATTCCTGTGGTTGAAATTTTCGCCTTCCTTGAACTCGAACAAAAATTACCCTTTTTCAAAGGTCTCGCTCCGTATGGTTTACCAATGTTAACTTTTTTAGTTCAATAAATTCCTCGTGTCAAGAAGACTCGCTGTATGTGAAACTAAACAGGAAAAGGAACATTCATAAGCCCTGTTGTTTCATCAAGTCCAAGCATTATATTCATATTCTGAACAGCTTGCCCTGCCGCACCTTTTACGAGGTTATCAATCGCCGATATCAATATCAAACGATTATTCCGCAAATCTAGTTTAAACCCAATATCACAGTAATTAGTCCCACGAACATGCAATGTATCAGGAAACCTTCCTTCCGAACAAATTCTTATAAAAGGGCTGCCGGAATAAAAAGAAGAAAAGCATTTTTTTATATCTTCATAACTGACACCTTTCAAAAGATCTGCATATATCGTAGTCAGCATTCCACGAGTCATTGGAACAAGGTGGGGAACAAACGTTATATTTATATCCTGTTTTGTTTCAAGACTCAATATCTCTTCCATCTCCGGGTTATGCCTATGCTCGGCAATCTTGTATGCCTTAAATGATTCATTCACTTCGCAAAAATGTGTTGTAAGCAACAGCGATCTGACTGCACCGCTGACTCATGATTTTGAATCTGCAACAAAAGGATGAATATCTATAAGCTTGTTTTTTACCAGCGTTATAAGCGGCAACAAAACACTTGTAGGGTAACATCCGGGATTACCAATTAAAGAAGTTTTTTTTATCTTTTCATGATAGATTTCGCAAAG
>JAUWOH010000406.1 GCA_030612225.1 Desulfobacteraceae bacterium | reverse complement strand
GTATAGTCTCGTCCCTGAAAAACCACTACGCCTTTTTATCCCGCTGATTTTTAGCGGGGGTATATGAGCCTTTATACTTAGCCATCCGACGTTTATTCAAAGACTTAGCTTTTTACGAGTTCATCGCCTTTTAGTTTGATTTAATTTATATCATTACCCGATCATCATATCAACGAAACAGATGTTATAGCAACAATCCCTTTTCCCGACTGAAATGTTAAATCTGAACGGGCTCTTTCACTTAACCGATTTAGTGAACGGCATAACCAGCAATTGGTGGAAATTCAGCTTAGCCGGATTATGATATGCCACTACACCAATTCGAATTCTTTTCTGGTCCACATTGGTAAGCATAGTGCCCAGCATCCGATCCCAGATAGAAAATATGGCGCCGTAGTTTTTATCCCTCTCCTTAATGACTACGGAATGGTGTATCCTGTGCATGGAAGGTGGCACAAAGAATATCCACCAGATGGCTTCGAACCACTTCGGAACCTTAAGACTGCTGTGATGGAACTGGATACAAAGTACCACGGCGCTTTCAAATATCAACACTCCCAGGTAACTCGCACCGAGAAAAAATATTATGCATATCTTGATAACGGCTGATATGGATAGTTCCCCTATATGAAACCTGGTCGCTGTGGAGACATCCATGTTCAAATCGGAGTGATGAACGCGGTGAAACCGCCAGAAAAACGGCATCTCGTGATTCAGAAGATGCCAGACATACAACATGAAATCCATGAAGGCAACTGTGGCAAGGATCTTGAGCCATGCTGGTCCTTCAATCAAGTTGAGTATTCCTAATCCATTAGTTTGCACGTACGCTGCCGTGCTTACAATCGCTGCTGAGAAAATCAGGTTAAGCAGGATGCTGTTAAAAATGGTGAACGAGATATTGTTTATCCAGCGTTTCAATTTGGATACGGAGCTGGGCCTGTATGGGACCATAAGCTCCAGCAAAAAAAAGAAAAGGAGTCCTCCCCAAAAAAGTAATAACCTTATAAAGGATTCGCTTATATCAAACATTATTTATCTCCTTCCACCCAGGAAGCACCTGTTTGAGATCTTCCGCCGTGTCGATATCTTTGAGGGGGCTGAGTGTTTTGACCCTTAACTCCTGTTTTTTTGCCAGGGCGAGCGTTTGACCGAATACAGCATCGGTGCTCCATTTAATGCCCTCAAACAGATCGACAGGGTGATTCAGCCCAATAAGCCAGTACCCGCCATCGGTGCTCGGTCCGATAACAAGATCGTTTTCGGACAGGGCGTCGAATGCCTGCTCAAGATGATCCGTTCTAATCTGCGGAATATCCGTACCTAAGAGAACAACCCGATCCGCCCCTCTTTGAAATGCATCTAAGAACGCAGCCTGCATACGCTCGCCAAGGTTCCCCGATACCTGTTGAGACAATTTTTCGCCTGAACCGAGCCATTGACGCATTTTCTGTTTGCTATCACCTTCAAAACAGATCTCCACCCCGATTTCGCGAGGTCTTGCAAACCTTCTGACCATCTCTAAGATATTCTCCGTAAGCCGACGCTGAAGGTCAGCAGCCCCAGCCGAGCCGAGAGCGGGGATAAGACGTGTCTTGGTTTGGCCCGGAATCGGATAGCGTCCGAAGATAATCAGCCGATCGCGTGAAGAATTTTGATCTCTTTTCATATCTTACTTTCTTCTGTTTCTTTCATCTGTTTTTTTGACAGGCATTTTCCGTCCAAAAGGGCATACTTTAATACATATCCCGCAAATAGGCACGCTGACTTCTGGAATCTTTGCGAATTCGCCTGCAACTTTTTCCACGCACCTGGAAAAATTCATAGCTTCATTTCTGTTTTTATAATGGGTTTGGGTGTTTACGCCTTTTATGGCCTGGGCCGGACATGCATCATAACATGCAGTACAGTCCCCGCAGCGATTTTTTACAGGCCCATCCACATCCAAAGGGGCCTTTGTGAGAATAGTAGCAAGACGAACCCTGGACCCGTATTGAGGAGTTATAAGAAGCAGATTTTTACCCTGCCAGCCCAGTCCGGCCATTCGTGCTACTGCCTTATGACTGATGGCCGCATACCAGTTTTCCTGGTCCAGAACCTGGGATGCCGGTATGGGCAAGCTATAATGGCCGCCGTCCTGCAGGGCAATTGCTGTGTTAAATGCAATCTGATCCAAAATAAGATTGGCTGTCTGGTAAATTGATTTATAAATGGGAGTCGGACGGTCAATAATTTCTTCAAATGTTGCCATAGGGAGTTTAATAGCAATTGAAACAGCCCTGGCAAAAGGATCCAGAAGCCCGGGCGGATCTATCCTGAGCTCCTTCAATGGCTCGATATCGGCAATGCCGACAAAGTCTGCACCAAATCCGGTTATTTTGTCTTTTATCATTTCAGTGTAATTAAAAGTTTCGGCTTTTTCTCTTGTGGCTGTAGTCAAGATCTCCTCCTCCTTTTTTCAATCAAGCAATGATGCAGCTTCCCGATCCAATAACCATATCAATGTGCCCTTTAAAGGTTGAACAAGTTGTGCCGGTAATCCGGATTGAATACCCTTCAATGCGGTTTTGACAACTGACGCTTTTTTCTTCCCGGAAATCATAAAGACGATTTGCTTTCCCCTGTTAATCACGGGAAAGGTCAGGGTTAGACGGTTGACATTCGGATTTCCCCCCTTAACAGCCACCACCCCTCTTTTCATTTCATTCAAGGCGCTTTGCCCTGGAAATAAAGAGGCCGTGTGTCCGTCCGTTCCAATGCCCAGGAAAATCAGATCAAAAAGCCAAAATTCGTCCTTTTTCCGTTGAAAGAATTTTATGAGCTTTTGCTGATACCAAAGTGCGCCCTCCTCAGGGGAAAGGCCTCCCTGCAGGGGATGAATATGTCCCTTGGGGATGGGAACACGATCAAGAAAGTCTTTTTTTGCCGCACCAAAGTTGCTGTCAGGATGGTTCTTTGGAACACAGCGCTCGTCAACCCAGAATATGTGTGTCTTCTCCCACGGGATATCCGACAGGTAGGGTTCTTTAGCCAGTATTCCGTACATGTACCTTGGTGTGGAGCCGCCCGAAATGGCCACGGCAAAGCGTCCTCTCAGGCCGACACTCTCTTTGGCGGCTTTGGAAAATATCTCTGCTCCTTTGCGCGCCAGACCTGCAGCATTGGGCTCTATTATAATGGTTTGTTTGTTCGTCATTTCTCAAAAAGTTTTATATGTTCACCGCACCCTTCTTTTTCC
>JAUWOH010000322.1 GCA_030612225.1 Desulfobacteraceae bacterium | reverse complement strand
CATAGTCGGGAAAAAAGAAATTCTAGATAAAATAAAACAAAACCCCATAACCAGGGCTCTTCGCATAGATAAGCTGACCCTTGCTGCGCTGGAAAGTACTTTAAGGTTGTACCGGGATGAAGAAGAAGCTGTTAAAGCCATTCCCACTCTGCGCATGCTGACTCTTCCTGTTGAAAAAATTGAAAAAAAGGCAAGCCGGCTTCTTAAAATGCTTGAAAAAATTAAAGATCGCCGTTTAAATATAAAGTTAATGAGCTTTTCATCTATGGCCGGCGGCGGTTCTCTTCCCCTTTTAAATCTTCCGAGCAAATGTTTAGGTATCCGGATAAAAGGAATCTCCGCCAACAGTATCGAAAAATTCATGCGTAATAATTCTCCTCCGATCATAGGAAGGATAGAAGAAGACCTGTATATCATGGATCTAAGGACAATACAGGATGATGAGCTTTCCATAATTGCAGAAGCCTTTAAAAACTTATTAGACAAAACATGACCAGGAATCATATATGACAACAAACCATTGTAGCACTAGGGAAGGTTTGCTTAGCAAACGCAGTTTAACCAAACAGTTTCTCTTTTCCAAAACATCTTCAGAACATGAAGATGATAAACCTGCCGGATTGCCGGATGATTTTGATGAGCTGGTGAAAGCGTTCCCGGATATTCGAATCGGAGATTCATTTGTCGATCAATCTATGGCCGGACTGAAGTCTTCGCCAACCTTTGGCGCCATGGTTATCAGTGTTGATAAATCAAAAAATAAGAAAAAGGATAAATCCGGGAGAGAATATACGAATAATACACGGCTCGATGTTGCAGGAGAAATAGGACGGATATGTAAAATAGAAAACGGAATGTGGGGAGTGGTTGATCGTGATTTCTTCGGATGCTTTTTTCCTGAAAAAAGTACATCAGTCTGTCTTAAACTTGCGAAAAAATTTAAAGGAAAACTTGCCAAACAAAGAGATGAAACCGTCACAATAGGAATAGCCTCTTACCCGGCGTTAAACTTTAAAAAGCATCAGATTCTTGAAAATGCTCGCAAAGCTTTTGATCATGCGCAATTTTTTGGTTCTGACAGCACAGTCTCTTTTGATGCAGTGAGTTTAAACATCAGTGGCGACAAGCTATATGATAAAGGAGACATAAAAGGAGCGATAAAAGAATTCAAGACGGCACTTTTGTTAGACCCGTCAAATGTTAATGTTCATAACAGTATGGGCGTTTGCCATGGTGTTCTCGGCGATTATAAAAAAGCACTCAAAGAATTCAAATCAGCCATTTCGCTAAAGCCGGAGGATATTATGGCTTTGCATAATGCTGGTTTGACATACACATTGACAGACAACAACAATAAAGCCCTTGAATACTTTCTTAGAGCATATAGCATTGATAAAGAGGTGTTTGAGGTAGCCTTTCAAACAGGAAAGCTTTATCTTCAAATGGAACAGCCTGATAAAGGCTTGGAATATCTTGAAAAAGCAATTAAGCTCAAACCGGAATACGGTCCTGCTTTTTCCAGCATGGGTGATTGTTTTACATCTCTCGGTATGATTGACAAGGCTGTTACAGCATATAAAAAAGCGATAAAACTAAATGCCAATGATGCTGACTCTCTTTCCGCCTTGGGCTTATTGTTTGATGCTCAAGGTGAAAATATTGACATTTCAACCCTGTTTTGCCGGCAAAGTGTGGAAATATCGCCGGAAAACGGTCTTTTCAGACACAGGCTCGGCAGGCTTTACAAAAAGGCAAACAAAATTGAAGCTGCATTAGAAGAATTTGAAGCTGCAAAAAAAATGGGATATGATTCAACACAGGAAATTAAACAAATCCAAAACCTTCAGAATACCGGAACAGCGTAAGAAAAGAATCCATGATTGAAGGACGTGGTATTGATTCACAACAAAGGGTATGTCGGATATATAAGGTTTACAGTGACTAAAGTGTCTAAAGTGAACTAAAGTGACTAAAGTTAAGGAATTCTATCTATTATTTTTTTATAAAAAAGATGGCTTGCCGGGGCGTAGCCAAAGGCCTGTCTGCGTGCAACGCACAGGCAGGCGAAGCCTGGAGCAGAGCGACACCACAACTTTAGGCACTTTAGACACTTTAGCTCACTTTAGTCACTCTTCACCCACTTTTTGAGATTTAACCAAGCAAAACTAATTATAACTGACCACGCCAAAAGGACGTAGTTTTAAAGAATGAAAGAAACTGTTTTAACAATATTAAAAGAAAGTATTGACGTTAAAAGCATTTCCATTAAAAGCAATGTTGACCTTATTATTAAAGGCGCAGATATGCTTGCCGAATGCATTACTACCGGTCATAAAATTCTTATCTTCGGCAACGGCGGCAGTGCTGCAGATGCCCAACATATTGCAGCGGAATTTGTAAATCGATTCAAAATTGAGCGTCCGCCCCTTGCCGCCATCGCCCTGACTTGCGACACGTCTGTAATAACAAGCATTGGAAACGATTATGATTTTGATGAAATATTTTCCAAGCAAATAAAAGCACTTGGCAATAAAGATGACATTGCCATAGGAATCAGCACAAGCGGCGACTCAAAAAACGTAATCAAAGCAATAAATGCCGCAAAAAATATTGGCCTGCTCACCATAGGTATGACAGGCCGCAGCGGTAAACTGGCTTCGTGCGCCGATCTTGTATTAACCGTTCAATCAGACGTTACGGCAAGAATTCAGGAAACCCATATTACGATGGGACACATTTTATGCGATCTTGTTGACCGCATTCTGTTCCCGGAAGAATTTTGATGGCGTCGTAGAAAGAATTTACCACAGAGGACACGGAGCACACAGAGATAACTATTTAATAAAATATTCTCTGTGTTCTCTGCGAGCTCTGTGGTGAAAAATGACTTTTTACGAAACCGTCTAAATCGGACTTTTACGCATTTATCGATTTTAACAATGGCACATAAATTTAAACCAATAGACCTGAGCCGTCTGAAAACTTACTCTATTACAGATAGAAAGAGTAAAGTCAGTGTGACTGATTTTGCAAAAACCTGGACCAAAGGATACAGTTTTTCAGACTTTATCGACTCGCTTCCCGACACGCTTGCCGCAAAAGACTTAAAAGCAGTCATAGTTTCCATTGTAAAGGCATTTAAAAATAATAAAATTGTCGTATTTGGAATGGGTGCTCACGTTACCAAGGTTGGGTTGAATCCTGTTATAATAGACCTTATGCAGCGTGGGATTATCACCGCCGTAGCCATGAACGGGGCAGGTATTATTCACGATCTCGAAGTTGCCATGACCGGCGGAACTTCTGAAGATGTTGCGGCATCCATTGGAAACGGTTCATTCGGAATGGCCCGTGAAACGGGTATTTTTTTAAGCGATGCCATAAAAAGAGCGGGGCGTGAATCGATTGGACTTGGAGAAGCTGTTGGACTGTCTATTATTGATCAAAATCTGGCTTTAAAAGACAAAAGCATTTTAGCTGCAGGTGCAAGTCTCGGCATTCCTGTAACTGTGCACGTTGCCATAGGAACGGACATTATTCATATGCATCCTGATTTCGATCCAAAAGAAGCCGGAGGAGCTACTCACAAAGACTTTAGGACTTTTGCATCCATCATATCTACACTGGAAGGCGGCGTTTACTTAAATGTCGGTTCTGCAGTTATTCTGCCGGAAGTTTTTTTAAAGGCCATAACGCTTGCCCGTAATTTAGGCCACACGGTGGAAAATTTCACTACTGCAAATATGGATTTTATTCAACATTACCGCCCAATGGCTAATGTTGTGAACCGTCCTACGGCTAAAGGCGGACATGGTTTTAATCTGACAGGCCATCATGAAATCATGCTGCCTCTTATTGCTGCAGGGATTATAGAGCAGTTAGAATAGTTGTGTGGTAACACTTTAGCTTTTCAAAACGAATTCAAACTTACGGATTTGTTTTGAACCGCAGAATATCGAACAAGGAATAATGAATGTCGAAGTAAGGTATTCTATCGTTTTAATAATATAAAGGACAGAGCAAAGCGATTCCACCATTCATCATTCGAAATTCCTTGTTCGATATTCGACCTGCCCGCCAATGCCTTTTTGTACGAATTGCTTTGGCCGCCCTATGCTATAATAATAGAGTGAATAAGTACCAACACCCATAAAGGGCTATGGCAGGCGGGTATTCA
>JAUWOH010000475.1 GCA_030612225.1 Desulfobacteraceae bacterium | reverse complement strand
GATAATGTATCGAATGTTGTGATGGCTTGCATATTGTCTGACTCCTCTATTAGGATGTAATTTACATTACTAAAAAGGATTTGTCAATGATAGATGTGATTTACTAAAATACTATCATAACATTTGCCGAAATAAAACTGTTTTTTGGAGAAGAGTTCGATAAATTTGGCAAAAAGCACTTCCTGTCTGTTTCTTATGATACAAAACAAAAAATCCTGAATACAAAAAAAGAAGGGACAGGTAAAAACCTGTCCCTTCAGGCGCATTATTCAATGCCCCCACATCCGGCTATCCCTTGTCAGGTTTCCTCCCCAGGATATCCTGACTCCGTTTCACCGGATAATCATATGATCAGAACTGAATATCTTCATCATTAACAGATTTTAAAATTAGTTTACTCCGTTCGTTCAGACTGACCAATACTGCAATAAACGCATCTAAAACCAATTCTTCCAATCGCTCGGACAATTGCTCCACTTTCTCTTCTATTATCACTTCATGCTCCATATTCATTATGACACCTCCGGGTTAAATATCTATATGCTCCACATCCTTATCAATCCTCCAATGGGGCTGGATCAACACTCGATTCACATTTTCAATGCCGATCTTTTTCTTCTTCCACCGGATCGCCTCGACCATACACGAAAGACAAAGATTCCTTGCCTTTCTCAAAATACCATCACTGCTTCTTATGATCAGAGATAACGCATTCTCCGTAAATGGGATGCAGGACGTCCATAATTAAGTAAATAACTATCCTAAACACAAGGCAGTAGCGGGCTAAGCATTAATGCCTTTTCTTTTTAGTTGCTATAAAATTCATTCCATCCTTTTTGGATTGGCTGGGCGGGCATAAGATAAGCCAGCCGCTTTCCCATTCTTACTCTGTGGTCATAAAGAGCCAGTCGTCATTTTTTTCTATTTTCCCTTTCCTATTTTTCTTGACAATGAACACTTAAAAGTGTACGCTTCATTATATGAAGCGAAAAAGATTGGAAAAGGCCCTGATAAAAAGAGGCTGGTGGTTCCTTCGCCATGGCGGCAGGCATGATATATGGACTGATGGAAATAGACAGGAACCAATTCCAAGGCATACGGAAATAAACGAGAAGCTTGCACGTTCAATCCTTAAAAAGGTTAAAAAGGGGTGAGGATAATGAGATTTCAAGGAAAAATTTATAAAGATGGTAAGTTTTGGCTGGCTGAAATTCCAATTCTTGAGGCTATGACTCAAGGCCACACACGGAAAGAAGCCCTTGAAATGGTTGCAGACATGGTTGAAACTATGGCTAATAAAAAAGGATTTAAAGCTGAAGTAGTTTTAGGTTCTGGATGTAATTTTGAGGTTGGGTCAGAGGATTTAAAGCCCTTGATCAGTCTTCTTTTGCAGCGCAAACGTGAGCTTAGTAATCTTTCGTTGGCACAAGCAGCGGAACGTCTTGGTGCATCATCTCGTAACGCTTATGCCCGTTATGAACAGGGGCGCTCAGTTCCAACAGTTGTAAAACTCAACGAGCTTTTGAATGCAGTTTGCCCAAATACTGATCTTGTAATAAGTGAAAGTCAAATTTGATTTAGAAAAAAACTGATTTCCCGGCAGGATTAGATGACGCCTTTACCCGGATCAGTTCTGCAACGATGCTGACTGTGATTTACCAATGCGACCGCTATTTAACTTTTCTAAATAAAAAACCCGGTCTTTTTAAGACCGGGTTTTTTATTTAGAAAAGCGGCCTATCCTCGCCACAGGCAAAAAATGTTAATTTTTTACCTTTTGATAACAGATCAGCCCACACTGCAGGCAGCGGTTAGCCTCCTGGTCAGCCATCTCTTTGCTAAAGCCCTTTTCGATATCTTCACCCAGGGCCATTTCCCGTGTTCCGCCCAGCGGCATTATCTGGCGGGCGGTTGGGGTGACGTGGTGGACATGGTCGACATTCTGGACCCAGGTTTGCGGTGTTACGACGTTAGGTGGATGTTCAATCGGGTTTCCGTACAGGACATGGTGGATGGCGGCAGCTGCCCGGCGTCCGGAGGCGATCGCTTTAATCGCAGCCGTGTAGTCCGTTAGGTCATCGCCCTGGGCCAGCAGCCCAAGGTTGTCTTTGCTGGCGGGCTTTTTGGCCGTCTCAATGGCCTCCCACCGCAGAGGACCGGTATCCGGCGCATCAGAAACGTCTTCATCTTTATCTTCGTTTTCGGACCC
>JAUWOH010000103.1 GCA_030612225.1 Desulfobacteraceae bacterium | reverse complement strand
TTAACCGAAACAGGCTTTGTTTTTTTCCGATTTACACCTTTGGATTTCTTTTTATTTTCTTTTGCCATCTTTTCTCCCCTTTGGTCCGGAATTGACTATTGAAAATTTAATATTGAATATTTGCGGATGTCGCTTCGCTCTGTCATTTTTATAATCGTTTTTTTAATTGATCCGCCGAAGGCATACCTTAAATAGTCAATATTCAATCGTCAATATTCAATCATTAATCATTCGACATTCGACATTTGTTCTTCCTTTTGGGTCATGCCAGAGATTTGCCATATTTTTTTTGCTGTTTTTTCATGAATTTTAGTTCCTTATCCCCCGGAATAACAATATCCGGATCCATGGCAAAATTCAGTTTGCGGCTTCGGCCTTTGTAGCGTACCGAATTGAGGATCACCTTCATGGTTTCACGTCGGGCCAGATGCTTATCGTCGGATCGGATGATATACCAGGGCGACTTTTTTTTATGCGTTTTTTTCAGTAGTATATATTTTTTTTCGGTAAAATCGTCCCATAATTCCTGGGCCTGCAAATCCACTTCGGAAAGCTTCCACTGCCTTAACGGATCATTTTTTCTTCTCTTAAAGCGTCTGAGCTGTTCTTCTTTAGTCACTGAAAAATAGAGCTTGAGCAGGATGGTACGGCCGGCATCTTCGATGAAATTATTTTCATACATTACGACTTTTTTCATGAATCGTCTATATTGGCCTGAAGTACAAAATCCCATCACCGGTTCAACCATGGCCCGGTTGTACCAGCTTCTGTCAAACAAAACGATCTCGCCGGCATGGGGGAAGTGTTCGATATATCGTTTGATATGGAGCTCTGTTTTCTGTTGTTCACTCGGTTTGCCCAGGGCAACCACACGATACCTTTTTTCATTCATATACCGGATAATACGTCGGATTGTTCCGCCTTTTCCAGAGGCGTCCCTGCCATCGAAAAGAATAACCATTTTTTTTCTGGTTTTCTCCAGATGACGCTGCATCTTTATTAGTTCCGCCTGGTAGGGTTTCAACTCTTCTGAATTGTGATATTTCTCTAATACTGCCTGGACTATTTCTTCTTTATCTTTCTTTTTTAAAACCTTCAGTATTTTTCGAATCCGTTTATCAGGAGCGCTGGATTCAATTTTCGATTCGACTTTCTGCACCACATCTCTGATCTGCGCCGTCGAACCTGCCGCTCTCTTTTCTGAATCCTTTTTCTTGGTTTTTTTTTGCTCCGTGGGTTTCATGGCAACTCCAATTAATTTATTTTTTCCCGTTCGAAACATTATTAAATATCCGGCAGAAACGACCACACCCGAAACATTCCCTGTATTTAAGAAGATGTGTCCCGGAGTTTTTTAGAAAACGACTTAATTCCCTGTGCTATTTTTTTATAATTTTTCTTTTTCGGTTTTTTCCCCGCCATTTTCAAAGTTAAATTCAGAGTGTCGACATTCTTGGTGATTTTTTTCTTAACCTTTTGGGAAAGGCGGCCCTCTATTTGAACCAGCTCTTTAAGACGGGACTTGAGTGTATTGGATCTTTTTTTAAAATCTATATATGCTCCCAGATATTTCTTTTTACCCAAGGGCTTTAAATCTTCCCTCGCCTGCTTTAAACACTTATTAAGAGATTTAATTTTTTTGCGTAAATTCCGGTTGATGTCCACGACTTTCTTTTCTTTGCCGGACGTGCTTGTTACGGCTAATTTTTCAGGCTTTTTTCCATAATATTCAGACACAGCATCCTTGATTAGTTTTGCATAATGTCCGCCTATGGATTCTATCTGGGACAGTTTTTCCTGCGGCGTTTCATCAAGCTGCTTGATGGTGGTGATCCCAGAGTCGTTGAGCAATTTCATGCGCGAAGGGCCGATGTTTTTCACCTGAGTAAGATCGTCTTTTTTCATGGTAATCTCCTTTAACCTCGAATTGTTTTGCTAAAACAGGAAGCTTCAGAATAATCTTTAATACAGATGATCGCCTGAACTTGTCAAGGCGAATCGAATGGGGATGGTACGACCCCATTTCCCCCTTAAGAAACGACAATGTGTTGAATTTCAACAACCGATTTTATTGTTGATTTTCGAGTTTCTGACTGCCTCATTCAGGGGATTCTCAGCAATTACGGTCATTACAGAAGAGTCAAGATACATGAACTCGTAAAAAGTCTTTGAATAAGCGCCTATGGCTAAGTAAAATCATATACCCCCGCTAAAAATCAGCGGGATAAAAAACCGCTACAACGCAGTAGATGAGACTTTTTACGACGCCATCAAGATAGCTTCAGGGACATCATAGGGCAGACCGGCTTGTCAGGGCGAAGCTTGGCTAAGACCGGCCTCCTCCGTCCAACATCCCGAAATTTTAGCCAATTTATAGCAAAATCCCATCTTGACAATAAAGCAGCTACACGGTATCTTAATACAAAACCATGAGCGATCTAATCAGACAGGAACTTTGGGACAAGGCGGATGAGATAATGGAAGATACCTTGAATGACTTTGCCTCCTTTTTTTCTGAAAAGCATATTGCAGCCATTAAAAACTATCAGAGTACTGATTTTGAACAACTTCTGTAACGACTTAGGTTTCGAGCAAAAAGACGCCTGATAAAATGTGCAAAGGATAAAAGCATGAAAATAGCAGCCCGTGATATCATGACTACCGGATTCCATACCTTAACCCCTGAAACACCGGTTAACGAAGCGATCAAATTGTTCAAGCAGGCAAATCAGGAAGAGGGCCGGAAAATTTTCGGCATGATGGTCACAGATAACGATGGTCATCTGATCGGCATGATCTCCATGTATGACATTCTCATCTACATGCGGCCCAAACATATTCACATATGGGGGGTGATGGACGATATTGACGTTGCCGGCATCATTGATGTTGCGTGTGAAAAGACAAAGTCCATACTGGTGGGGGATATCATGACGCCGGATGTGATCACCATAACGCCCCAGACCCATATCTTCATGATTATGGATATCATGATCAAAAAGCATATCCGCCGCCTGCCGGTCATAGAAGACGGAAAGATCATGGGCATTGTTTATATTTCAAACCTTTTTTATGATTTGCTTGAGAGGTTTGCGGATGAATAGGAGAAACCCATGACACAACCAGGAAAAAACACATTAAGCGGCCTTGTTGTGAACCGGGCCATGCGCCGCCAGGTTATCCGATTGTCCCAGGACACCCCGATCGGCAACAGTATCAATGCACTGATTAAATATAAAATAAACGCCCTTTTGACCACTGATGCTGCAGACAAACCCATAGGTGTTCTGTCCAAAACAGATATCATGGGCGCTTATTATGCGGGATTGCCCATTGATTCTCCCTTGTCGCATATCATGAGCACTCCGCCTCTTTTTTGCAGCCCCGAAGATTCCCTTGAGGATGCCCTGGAACAGATGCGCTCAAATGGTATTTATCGCCTGTATGTAAATGATCCGGAAAATGATGAGATTGTCGGTGCATTGGCCTATCCCGATATTGTGGGCATGCTCTACCTTTACTGCCATGAGTGTGAATACAGCCATTTCAGGCAAAAAAGAAAAAAAGACAAAGACGGGGTCAGGCGCTTTGCCGTCGAGGAAATTATGACCCGTGAAGTTAAATCCGTATTTAAAGATGAACCCCTGCTTCAGGTGATGGAACTGCTTTCTGAGTACCGTCTTGGCGCCATCCTGGTAAAAGACAGGGAAAACATTCCCTGCGGCGTAATTTCCAAGACCGATCTGGCCCTGATTTACAAACACGGTGTGGATTCCCAGACAGCGGCCAAAGCCATTATGTCGTCTCCGGTTCAAAGCTGCGGCGCTGATGAACTGCTGGAAGATGCCATCCGAAAAATGATTTTTACCGATGTGCACCGCCTTTTTGTCCACCAGTCAACCCCGGATAACATTGTCGGCGTGATCTCCCTGTCCGATGCCGCCCGAATCCGCTCAGGTTCCTGCCATGCCTGCATAAGCAGCCGTATAAAAGTAGATGCCCCATAATCCTTTTTAACAAAAAAAATTTTAACGGTCTGTTGCCTAAATCGATTCTTTATGAGCACAAATTAAGGTGAATATTTCTTATTTTATAAATTGGGTTTAATTGCTGTTCAGCCGACGATCTCACCAGGATGGTAAGGTAAATTCTTCCCCACGGCAAGACAGAATCAAGCGATATCGCTCCGTTGTGGGTTAAATTACTCAGGCCGTTATCCTGAACCAAAATTTGATTAACTCGTAAAAAGTATCACCGATGGTGCCGTAGGAAATGCCCTTGGGGTGCTAAGTAGAAAGTTCCATATACGCCCCGCAGGAAGTGCCCTTGGGGTACAAGGCGCAGTGGTTTTTCAGGGAATAGGCAATACATGTAGTATGCCTAGTTTCTGAAAAATCGCTGCAACGCAGTAGATGGGACTTTCTACGACGCCATCAAAATTTACAATTTGTGGACAGGCACTATTTAGCTCGAATATTTCATGAAAGAATCGGGTTAGCTTGACACACCATATTCGTTTATCTATAGTCCGCGGACTTGCAAAATCATAATACAGCATTATGTGAGAGTTAATTATGCCGCATAGAAACTTACAACAATTTATAAGGGAACTTGAATCAGCCGGCGAACTGCACAGAATTTCTGCGGAAGTCGATACCGAGCTGGAAATCTCTGAAATCGTTGAGAGAATAAGCAAGGCCGGAGGCCCTGCCCTCCTGTTTGAGAACGTATTGGGATCTGAATTCCCTGTTTTGATAAACGCCTTTGGAAGCTATAGACGTATGCAAATGGCGCTTTCTTGTGACTCCTTCGACGACATCGGAATGCGTTTGGAAGAAAAAATGAAGATTCAGCCTCCAAGGAGTTTGAAGGAAAAAGTTCAAGCACTCTTTGCACTGAAAGAGATATCGGACATTATACCTAAAAAAGTCAAGCGCGCACACTGTCAGGAGCAAGTATATGGCCCTGACGGCCCGCTTCTGAATATGCTGCCGATACTTACTTGCTGGCCCCATGACGGCGGACCCTTTATTACATTACCTGTTGTAATCACTAAAGACCCGGATAGTGGAATCCAAAACATGGGCATGTATCGCATGCATAAATATGATAATACCACAACCGGAATGCACTGGCAGTACAATAAGGACGGCAACCGGCATTTTGATAAATATAAATCAAGTGGACAAAGAATGGATGTGGCGGTTGCCCTTGGAGGATCGCCTTTAGTTACCTATGCGGCAACAGCCCCTCTGACACCGGAATTTGATGAGCTTCTTCTTGCAGGCTTTATAGGATCAAGTCCCATTGAAATTACTAAAGCAAAAACGGTTGATCTCTTTGTTCCGGCAGAATCAGACTTTATAATTGAGGGATATGTGGATCCCGACGAAGAGAGGATCGAAGGCCCTTTCGGGGATCATACCGGGTTCTATTCTCTTGCAGACAGCTATCCTGTTTTTCACATCAACTGTATTACCTGCAGAAATGACGCTGTTTATCCTGCAACTGTTGTCGGAAAACCTCCCATGGAAGATTGCTATATGGCAAAGGCTACAGAGAGAATATTTTTGCCCATGCTGAGAATGCTTGTTCCGGAAATTGTTGATATGGAAATGCCGTTTGAAGGTGTATTTCATAATTGCGCACTTGTATCGATTGACAAAAAGTTTCCGGGCCAGGCCAAAAAAGTAATAAACGCGCTCTGGGGACTCGGCCAGATGGCTTCGACCAAGTATATTTTTATTTTTGATAAAGATATTGATCTTACAGATTCGAAGACTGTGGTCTGGAAACTTTTAAATAACGTAGATCCAAAGAGAGATCTTCTTTTATTTGAGGGCCCGCTTGATGCACTGGACCATTCTGCACCGTATCCGAATTTTGGTGGGAAAATGGGTATTGATGCCACAAGGAAAACTGTAGAAGAGGGGATGGGGCGCAAATGGCCTGATGAGATCAAGATGTCGGAAGAAATAAAGGAAAAAGTAAGCAACAGGTGGAAAGAATATGGATTTTAGTAAATTTTCCAGACTGATAATGATAGAGCAAACACTTTTTGCCCTGCCTTTTGCATTAATAGGGGTACTATTTGCAGGGGGCGGAACACTGAAGATATGGTTTTTGGCTATAACGGCTCTCGCTGCAGCCAGAACAGCAGGCATGTCATTCAACAGGGCGATTGATGCTGAAATTGATGCAAGAAATCCGCGGACCAAAGATCGGCTCATCCCAAAAGGAGAGGTCCGACCCGCTGAGGTCTGGACAACAGCCATAGTTGCTTCCGTTGTGCTTATAGGCGCATCATTCATGCTGAACAGGCTCTGTTTTTACCTGTCTTTTCCTGCTGTTTTCATGCTTTTTACCTATTCATATTTCAAGCGTTTCAGTTCTTCTTCCCACTTCTATCTTGGATTCGTTGAAGCCGCCGCTCCCATAGGCGGGTATATTGCAGTCACGGGCAAGTTCACCATTGTACCATTTGTTCTTGGACTAATTATCATGGCTTGGATAGCAGGGCTCGATATCGTGTATGCGCTCGTCGATTTGGATTTTGACAAGAAAGAAAACCTTCATTCAATACCGGCTCGCTTAGGGAGAAAGAAGGCTCTTGCAATATCTGCGATATGCTACATGCTTTCCATAAGCGCGATGATATGTGCAGGTGTTCTCACCCATATGGAATTGCCATACTGGATTGCAATTTGTTTTATAGGAATAATATTTTTTTACCAGCAGAAACTCGCGAGAAAGGAAAATATTGCTCTGGCAATAAAGGATTTTTTTAAAATCAATATGTACATATCCCCTGCACTCTTTTTTGGAATCCTCACAAATGTACTAGTCAAGTAAGATAGTCTCGTAAAAAGTCAAAAAACCACTTTTTGCGAACCGTTTTAAGTTTTAGGATTTAAGTTTTAAGTCTTTGTTAAAACAGACAATATCATTAACCCAACACTTAAAACATAACACATAAAACCTGATGAATTCAGCTTTTTACGAATTCATCAAGTAACAATAATGCAACTTCCCGATAATTTACAAGATAAAATGCTGCGTCGCATAGCCGAGAAAGTATGCAGTAATACGCCTGTTAGCAAAGAAGACGCTGTTTACATGCTCACGACTGATGACATTCTGGGCCTTGGAGCCATTGCCGATTATATTCGGACAAGGCTCCACGGAGACATCACATATTATGGCGTTAATATGAATCTTAACTACACCAATATATGCGAACTCCGGTGTCCGTTATGCGCATTCTCCTGTGATGAAAGTGATGAGGAGGCATTTGTACTATCCATTGATGAAATTGAGGAGAAAATGCGCTCGGCTGTTTCTTCTGATCTTGATGAAGTTCACATCGTAGGCGGGCTCAATCCCAAACTTAAACTGGACTATTTTGAACAGATGCTAAGGCTGATAAAAGGTATAAAGCCTGATATTCACATAGTTGCCTTTACTGCAGTTGAATACGACTATTTTGCAAAAATAAATAATATCTCAATTCAAGAAGTATTCCGGCTGCTTATTGACGCGGGCGTCCATGCGCTCCCTGGAGGCGGGGCTGAAATATTTTCCCCGGATATAAGAAAGGTCATAGCTCCGAAAAAAATATCAGGGGAAAAATGGCTGGACGTAATGAGAACGGCACACAAGATTGGTCTTAAGACAAATGCCACCATGCTTTATAATCACAGGGAAAGTATAGAAGATATTGCTGATCATCTTTTAAGGATCCGTGATCTGCAGGATGAAACAGGAGGTTTTAAAACCTTTGTGCCCCTCCAGTTTCATAAAAAAAATACGCAAATAGCGGCAAAACGTTCCACAACAGGCTATGATGACATCCGACTCTATGCCACCAGCAGGATTTTTCTTCACAATGTGCCTCATTTAAAGGCGTTGTGGATGTATCTGGGAGATAAAATGGCCCAGGTACTGCAAAAGTTCGGGGTTGATGATATCGGTGCGACTTACGACAATGAAAAAGTTGTTCATGCCGCAGGAGCAAAGACGCCTGATTTCGGTTCAGAATCGCACTTGCAAAGGCTTATTGAGGACGCCGGGCTTGTACCGAAAAGGACCACTGCAAATTACGGAAACAATAAGGTTAAAGGAAATTGAATGAACCTTGGCTATATTGACTACCTCAACTGTTATCCCTTTTATTTTCACTTCTTTGAAAGAAAACCCGTCAATGGAATAAAGATATTCTCAGGCTATCCTGCCATGCTGAATAAGATGCTGACTGACGGGGAACTGGATGTGAGTCCCATTTCTTCGGCCACATGTGCTGATATTGCAAATGAAGTTTACGTTCTGCCGCAATTTTGCTTAAGCTCTGTTGGGTACGTAGGGTCGGTCATTCTCGTAAGCCGGGTTCCCATTGAAGATCTGAACCGAAAAAGAATTGGACTCACCAGCGCATCCCATACATCTGTAGTACTCCTTAAAATCCTGCTTAAAAACTATTATAATGCAGAACCGGTCTACATTCCTGCAGTTCCGCGGCCCGGACTGGAAGATATGGATGCAGCATTGGTTATAGGAAATGATGCCATGGTAAATACTTCTGAACCTGCCTCCTATATTTATGACCTTGGAGATCTGTGGCTTAGGAAAACCGGTTTCCCGGTTGTATTTGCGGTATTCGCGGTCAGGAGAAGTATTGTTGAAAAATATGAAACCGAAATAAAATCTGTTGTTTCATCATATCACAGCTCGTTGCACTGCCTTTCGCAGGAAAAGGATATTGTAATTTTAAAAGCCAGGGAAAAGTATCCGGATATCGTTTATGACATAAGCAGTTATTACGACCGTTTGCAATTTGAATTTTCTGAAGATTTAAAAAAGGCGCTGATGTTCTATTATTCTGTTGCAGGTGAGATGGGCTTGATTAAAAGGGTTTCAAAAATAGAGTACTTTGATATTGATTAATCCAGACCTCGTAATTTATTACTGAATAATGATGCTAAACCTTTAAATAATAAGGTATTGCAGTATAAATTGGACATTCAAGATACTGGTTGCTCGTTGCTCGTTGCTCGTTGTGGATAAAAGCAATAGCTTCGCTCCGTCACAAAAGCGGCGGTCAAGTCATTTATTTTTATAAAATTGATAGAATACCTTATTTTAACCAGTAACGAGTAACCAGTAACGAGCAACCAGTAAAATACTATGAACCTGAGT
>JAUWOH010000200.1 GCA_030612225.1 Desulfobacteraceae bacterium | reverse complement strand
TAAATCCCACCAAGATCTCCGGGTTGTGTGGTCGTCTTATGTGCTGCCTTAAATTTGAATATGAAACTTACCTTACGCTTAAGAAAAAATTTCCAAAAATCGATAAGACTGTAAAAACATCGGCCGGAAAAGGAAAGGTAGTCAGGAATAATGTAATAAACAGTCAAAAAACCACCAGCAGGAAAAATGGCCGGGAAATGGCTAGGAGATAGAAACTACTTTTGATAAACTCGTAAAAAGTGTCACCGATGGCTAAGTAGAAAGTTCCATATACAAGGCGCAGCGATTTTTCAGGGACGAGGCAATACATGTAGTATGCCGAGTTTCTGAAAAACCGCTGCAACGCAGTAGATGGGGCTTTCTACGACGCCATCACTTTTGATAAACTTGAAAGCGAAAGAGACCTTCAAAAAATGCCAGGACCTTTTTATATAACAACACCGATTTATTATGTTAATGCACGGCCCCATCTAGGACATGCATATACAACAATCATAGCAGACGTTGCAAGCCGGTTCAATGAAATGCGCAAAAAGGACGTTTTTTTCCTCACCGGTACTGATGAACATGGGGACAAGGTTGTGCGGGCTGCAAAAAAGGAAAATTTAAGTTCCAGAAGTTATGTTGACAAAATCAGTGCACTTTTCCAGAATCTTTGGCCCGAACTTAATATAAAGTACAACTACTTTGTCCGGACTACTGATCCATCCCACATAGCAGTGGTAGAGCAAATTCTTCAAAAGATTTACGACTCGGGAGACATCTATTTCAGCGAGTATGAAGGGCTTTACTGCTTTGGATGTGAACGTTTCTATACTCAGCGGGAACTTGTGGACGGCAAGTGCCCTGACCATGAAACAGCGCCTGAAGTTATAAAAGAATCGAATTATTTTTTTAAAATGAGTAAATACCAGGACTGGCTGATAAATCACATCAAGAAAAATCCTGACTTTATACGCCCGCAGCGTTATAAAAACGAAGTTCTATCCTTTCTAAAAGAACCTCTTGAAGATCTGTGTATTTCCAGGCCGAAAACACGCCTCAAGTGGGGGATTACACTTCCTTTTGACAAGGACTATGTTACATATGTCTGGTTCGATGCCCTTTTAAATTATGTTTCCGCACTGGGATATCCTGATGACGATCGATTTAAAAAGTTCTGGCCTGTGGCCCAGCACATTGTGGCCAAAGATATACTTAAACCGCATGGCATTTACTGGCCAATCATGTTAAAAGCAGCCGGAATCGACACATATAAACATCTGAATGTTCATGGCTATTGGAATGTTGATCAATCCAAGATGTCTAAAAGTCTCGGAAATGTAGTGGAGCCCCTGCAACTAAAGGGAATCTACGGTCTCGATCAATTCAGGTTTTTCCTTTTAAAAGATATGACCTTCGGCCTTGATTCAAGCTTTTCAGAAGAGACCTTTGTGCAGAGGATCAATTCAGATCTGGCAAATGACCTTGGCAATCTGTTTTCAAGAATTCTTTCAATGGCTCACAAGTATTTCAAAGGGGTTGTACCTGAGACTGATCCTCAGGCAGAAGAAGAGTTAAAACCCGGCCTTGAACCTAACGCGCTAACTGCTGTTGAAGACTTTGAAAAGGAAATGGAAACATTTGCCTTTCACAAGGCATTAGAGGCCGTCTGGGTATTTATCGGCAGCATGAATAAATATATTGATGTCACTGCTCCATGGGTGCTTGCAAAGAAAAAATCAGCAAAAAAACAGCTTCAGACCATTATCTATAATCTTCTTGAAGGATTGAGGATTATATCCGGTCTGATCTATCCTGTAATGCCGGATACCGCACTGTTGATGCAAAAACACCTTGGTATGGATGTCTCAGAGCCGTTTTTTACTCTCGACCGGCTCTATACCTGGAAAAGGCTGGAGCCAGGCACAAAACTTTTAAAATCGATCACACTTTTTCCGAGAATCGATCTGAAAAAAATCAAGGCTGAGATAAAAAGAGAAGCCGAGGCGGATGATAGAGTGTTCGAAATCAAACCGGAAATTACATTTGAAGAACTGGCAAAAATAGATTTCAAGGTTGGAACAGTTATTCATGCCGAAAGGATACCGAAAGCAAAAAAGCTTCTTAAGCTTGAAGTTGATATAGGTGAAAAGAGAATAATTGTTGCCGGTATCTCGGAAAGCTACAGCCCTGATGACCTGACAGGCAAACAGGTTCTTATTGCTGCAAATTTAAAACCTGCCAAAATTATGGGGGTACTCTCCAACGGAATGCTGCTGGCCGCTGTCGATGATAAAGGATGCTCCATTGCCACTTTTGATAAAAAAATGAAGCCCGGAACATCTGTTAGGTAAAACAATACTATTTATTTTAACATAAATTTTGAAGCCTATAGCTTTTTCCGAGCAGTAAATACCGATAAATTGATGATTGACGATTGTTTATTGTTGATTGGAGGATGAATATCTTTTTAATAAAAGCGGTTGAGCGTAGCGACTTCCACCAATCAACAATCGTCAATCATCAATTAATCATATTCCCTTTTGGTAACATAGACAACAAGTAGTCGATATGAGGCGGCTAAGTGCCTAATGAATACCCTCCCGAAATGCTACGGCATCATACCTGCGCGTTATAAATCGACACGATTTCCGGGAAAACCGCTTGCTGATATTCTCGGAAAACCAATGTTCTGGCATGTCTTTAACAGGGCCAGGCTGTGTTCTGAACTCACAAGGGTTCTGCTGGCAACCGACGATGACAGGATTTTCTTAGCAGCAGAAAAACTCGATGTTCCTGTGGTCATGACGAGAAATGACCACGAAAGCGGAACCGACAGGGTTCTGGAAGCCGCCGAATCCATAAAAGTTCCCCAGGATGCTGTTGTAGTAAACATTCAGGGGGATGAGCCGGCAATAGAGCCCGCTATGATCAGCGAGCTGATAGTTCCTTTTAAAGATCCCGACGTTCTTGTAACAACGCCGATAAGAAAAATTAGTTCCGAAGAGGCCGAAAACCCGGATATTGTAAAAGTCGTTTTTACATTAAACAAAAAGGCCCTTTATTTTTCCAGGTCTCCAATCCCCTGTTCGCGAGAAAACCGGGAAAGCGAATTTTACGGCCACATTGGACTGTATGCTTTCCGTATGGATGCTCTCAGACAATTCGTGGCGCTGCAGCCAGGCCGTCTTGAAAGAACTGAAAAACTTGAGCAGCTTCGTTTGCTTGAAAATGAAATACCTGTTCATGTTCTGGTAACAAAGCATAGAAGTATAGGCGTAGATCGACCTGAGGATATTGAAAAAGTCAGTAAAACAATCAAAAAAGAAAGAGCATAAAAATGGAAAAACTTATAAAATCATTAATTGAAATTGCAGGTGAAATCGCAGCTGAAAAGATTATAGTGTTTTTTCAAAATGCCTGTAAGCTTACTCATAGCTTTCTTATGGCAAATGTTTATTTTGGTAAAAGCAAAGCCGGCGTGCCGGAAAATTCCATTATTTTTTTTCCTTATACAGGAAATGTGCTGCATTGCGGGCTTGCCGGGATAGTCTCATTTAAGGGTAAAGGGAAGGCAGATAGATCGGTCGATATAGCATCTTTAGAAGGTATGGCTGAAAAAGTTGACCAGTTTTCATATACGGCTTGTCAGAAAAATGATCACTCCTTTGACGATCATTATCTTGGCGGAAATGATCTTATGGACTCTTTCTTTCAATCCGTCCGGACATTAAAAGACAATGAACTTTTCTACAATCTTTTTATCAGCGAAGAAATGCAGGACGAACTTGCAAAATTAGCAGATCGCCTTTCCAATATCATCAAAGTGGAAGTAAAATCGCTGTCTGACAATATGGGGCATCTTGAGACCAGAGATGTCGATATAATTTCACAACGAATTGAAAAATTAAAGGATATTGCCTGGTGCCTTAATTTAGAAATTATAGATAATTTAAAAAAGGTTAATAATCTGCGCAGTCTTTCCAAAAACCCGCCAACCTTTTCTTCCGTACATATATTTAAAAATATTAACGCTGTTCTTAACTCCATTGACCGTCTTGAAGTAAGGGGTCGTGATTCAGCAGGCATCTCTTTGATGTTTATCATGGAAAAGGCCCAATTTGCAAAATTTGAAAAAACCATTGAAAATGAGAATTTTCTTGACCGGTTTAAAGAGAGGTCGGCTCAGGATGTTCTGGTAAACATGGGGATTAGTGTTAATGAGACAAAAGATGAAAACAAAAAAGAACTCTCGGCGATCACTCTGACCTATAAAATTGCAGCCGAAATCGGAAAACTCGGGGATAATATAAGTTTTTTGAGACAACAGATTAAAAACGATCCGGTTCTTCAAATAATAGCCGATTTCCCCCACAAGTTTCACACTGTCTCTTCCCATACACGCTGGGCATCGGTAGGTGCTATCACTGAAGCAAACTGCCATCCTGTTGGTAACGATATGCCTGGAGACCCGACGGAAAGAACAGGAATAATTCATGTATGCTTAAACGGTGATATTGATAACTACCTTGAGTTGAAAGAGGAATTTGAATCAGGCGGAAATACTATCCACAGCGACATAACCTCTGACACTAAAATCATTCCCATCCGGATTGAAAAGTATCTTAAACAGGGCCACAGTGTCCGGGAAGCATTTCGGCTGGCAGTTAATGATTTCGAAGGGTCCCACGCCATATCCATGCATACCGATCTTGCCCCAGGCAGGCTTTTTCTGGCCCAGAAAGGAAGCGGACAGTCTATTTTTATTGGCCTGGCTAATAATCATTATATGCCTGTTTCGGAAGTTTACGGGTTTATTGAAGAGACTCAATCCTTTATTAAAATGGACGGGGAAAAAGTTGCTAAAGGGTTTGAAGGAAAGACCCAGGGACAGATTTTCATTCTCAGTCAAAAATCAGGCGGAGGCGTTGAGGGCATTAATGCAATGTTTTATGACGGAACTCCGGTTGAACTTGGTGAAAAAGATATTAAGCACACAAATATTACATCAAGAGACATAGATCGTCAGCAATTTCCCCACTATTTTTTAAAAGAGATTTCAGAATCCCCGATTTCAGTTGAGAAAACTCTCCAAAACCGCTGGAAGATAAAAGAGGACGAAAAAAATATATATGTTACGGCAATCGATGAAACAATCATTCCACAGGCGTTGCAAAAAGCTCTGACGGAAAAGCGAATACGACGCATCTTTTTTATAGGACAGGGAACTGCCGGTGTCGCCTCCCTGGTATGTGCCAACATTTTAGATTATTACCTGGATGACCCGGGAATTCAAATCAATGCGCTCAAGGCATCGGAGCTTTCCGGGTTTAAACTAAATGAACAAGACGACGCTCAGAGCATGACAGACACCCTTGTCATTGCCATAAGCCAGTCAGGCACAACAACAGATACAAATCGCACAGTAGAAATGGTGAAAGACAGGGGCGCTTATACTCTTGCCATTGTAAACCGGAGGGATTCGGATATCACATTCAAGGTGAATGGCGTCATGTATACAAGCAGCGGCCGGGATATTGAAATGTCTGTAGCCTCAACAAAGGCATTTTACTCGCAGATCGTTGCAGGCGCTATCCTTGGACTTTTTATTGCCGATCTTAAAGGTCGCAGGAATGATGCCTTTATATCAGAGGAAATAAAGCGACTTCTTGAAATCCCTTCGCATATGAGAAAAGTTCTGGCAATGAAAAGCAAGATTGAAGATTCCGCGAAAGGACTCGCCCCTGCCAGAACATACTGGGCGGCTGTAGGAAGTGGTCCCAACAAGGCTTCAGCAGACGAGATACGAATCAAACTTTCCGAGCTTTGCTACAAGACAATTTCATCCGACTTTGTTGAAGACAAAAAGCATATAGACCTTTCATCAGAGCCGCTAATAATTGTATGCGCTGCAGGGACAAGACCGACTGTTATTGGTGATATTATAAAGGATACGGCTATATTTAAAGCTCATAAGGCAATCCCTGTAGTAATTGCTGATGAAGGGGAAAAGAGGTTCGGTCCTTATGCCCAGGATGTTTTCCATGTTCCTGTTGTAAGTGAACATCTTGCACCAATTTTAAACACCCTTGTTGGACATATCTGGGGATATTACGCTGCCCTTGCCATTAACGAAGGGTCACGATTTCTATACGGTTTCCAGGAAGAAATCCGAAATACATTAGACGAACATGCTAAAGAGGGTATGGATGTCTATGAAGCTATTCTGGAAAAATCATTCAAGGGAAAGATAATTACGTTTTA
>JAUWOH010000461.1 GCA_030612225.1 Desulfobacteraceae bacterium | reverse complement strand
GCCGAACCCCACCTTCCAGGGCCGATAAGAAGATATTTTTTGTTTTGCTGCACCATCTGCCGATTAATTTTTCCTATTTCACCGGCTATTTCAACGGTTCGTGCCGGGTCAAATGAATCAGGTCTGACATAAATGATATCTGTAATATCTTTAAATTTACCATTACCAAGAGCCATTGTTGAAAAACAGAAAGCGCTATTTATCTCTTTTTCAGTTATTTCAACATCCTTGTTATGCAGGCTTATGGCCATCGGTCTTATCTGAAGCAGGCTGAATTCCGGCTTTCTCTTCTTATTAAAATCGATATTAACGGAAAACTCGATTTCAACAGGAGACCCCATTCCTTTTCGTCCTATTTTCAGGATTTCTATAAGTATCTGTGGAAGTGGAAAAAGGTCATATTTTAATATACCGGCAAATGTAAGAACCGGATAACCTGGAAGATTTCCTGTGTCACGTATCCTATTTTCTTCAGGAATGTAGGTGCTGGAAAGATTAACCACAGGTGCATGATCGTATGCGTCATCTATTTCCAGTTTTGTAAGGGTAGCGTCATCCGTTGCTTTGCCATTTGATGCAAAGCTTTCGGGTGAATCGATCATTTTCAGTGCATAGAAAAACCTTTGTGAGTTTTTTAAAATGTCATCTACAGTGGAAAACTGTGGCAGGGATTGTGGATATTTTGGTGAAAAGCGAAGTGATGTTTCACCTTCAACCACTGTTTTCCCCAATCCCAGTGCAATGTGTGCGATTCCTTCCTCCGGTTTCATATGGGAAATGGGATAAAAATTGTAAGACTGGGCAACTCCTGAAAGAGCCGGATAAAAATAGTTCCCGTACCTGTCTCCGCTTAGTTGCTGTATTATAACAGCCATTTTTTCATCCTCGGTTCGATGCAAAGTACTTCTGGCGTAGGCCCTTGGTATTTCAAGATATGTGGAGGCATATACAAGTTTTATTGCTATAGCAAGCTGCATGAGCCTCTGATCAGGGTCAGTGTCTTGATTTGGCAGCATATAAGTCTTGTAAATACCGGCGAAAGGTTGAAATTGTGCATCTTCAAGGAGGCTGGAAGACCGAATGGCAAGAGGGTAGTTTATATGTTCAATAAATAATTTAAGGTCGTTGTGAAGCCAATCGGGCAAAGAGGATTGTAAGAAAATTTCAGAAATCTGGTTATCACTATAGTCGCAGGTTGGAATATCTTTAAGGTTGTTTTCGCTAATGAATGTATCAAAGGCTTCTGTTGAGATGACAAGAGTTTTTGGAACGCTGATGGTTATATCTTCAAATTTTTCCAGGATATGAGGATTTTTCTTAAGCTGGGTAGACATAAATGCGAGCCCTCTGGCCTTCCCACCGAGAGAACCCTTGCCGATTTTGATGAAATCAGCGTCAGGATCAAAATTTTCTGAAACAAAATCTGTAATTATACCTTTCTGGCGCCCCTTTCTCCGTTCTTGAATAGATGCGATAAGGTGGCTTTTTAATTCCTTTATGTTTGAGAAGTCAGATGTTTTCAAAGGCTTAAGCTTTGAGGCGAGTAGAATTTCAGAACGGGCCATTAGCCAGCTTGAGAAGTGATTCTTGGCAGCATGGAAAAAAACAGATTTATCGGGAATAGAAGGAAGAATCTTTTCCATTGCTCTGAGATTAGAGGCCCTTGCTATTTCCCTGCCGTTGGGGAGACGAAAAATGAAATCGCCGAAGCCGAGTCTGTCCATAAAAAAAGATCGGATTTCAGAATGGAGTGTCGGCGAATTTTTATTCAGGAAAACAGCGGGAATCTTTTCAGCTTTTTCGCGGTTTGCCTCTTCCGAGCTTAAGTTTAGTAAAGGTATGTCCGGCGTTTCTTTTATTATCATGGAAAGGAGATCAAACCCCGCATGATCGTCCATTTTCCCTTTTCGTGGAAAACGAGTATCTGAAAATACGCTCAGCAGATAAGGCTTATATTGCCTGTAAAGCTTTTCAGCTTCTTCATAATTTTCAGCAACAAGTATTTTGGGTCGTGCCCGCATTCTGAGAATGCGATGTTCGTCATTGATGGATTCTTCCATCACCGCCTGGGTTTGCATGACGATCTCTTTATAAAGGATCGGAAGAAAGGATGAGTAATATATGGGAGAGTCTTCCACCAAAATAATGACCCTGACCTTTGCTCTTTTGGTATCATAGGCCACGTTCATTTGATCCTCGGCATTCTTGATCAGGGCGAGAAGAAGATCGCTGTTCCCGTACCATACATAAAGTTTGTCTATGGAGCTTAGATCCGAATGTTCAGATTCAAGGAGAAGCCTGTTGGTGTTGTGAGCAAGGAGAAAAATCGGAAGCTCAGGACGTATCTTTTTTATTTTTCTACCAAGATTAAAGGCATCCATGTCATCTAAGCGGGGCATTGTGATGACAAGATCAAATTCTTTGTTGGATAAAGCATTAAGTGCTTCCTGGGCAGTGGATACCCAGGTGAGTTTG
>JAUWOH010000012.1 GCA_030612225.1 Desulfobacteraceae bacterium | reverse complement strand
ATGTCGAAAACAAACTTGGCAAAAGCGGAAAATTCAGACTTTTTGTATCAGATATAACCCGGCAGTTTGAAAAAACGGCAAAGGCGGTTTTAAAAAGGAATTTAAAGCTTGAAAAAGTGTAATACTAAAGTGACTAAAGTGTCTAAAGTGAGCTAAAGTGCCTAAAGTTAAAGGAAATAGTATGGATAATAAAGCTTTTGGTAAGGAGCTTGAAAAAAGAACACGAAAATTTGCAGTAAGAATTATTCATCTTTCAGCAAAGCTTCCCAACACACCGGAAGCAAGGGTGATCCGCAATCAAGTTACAAAATCAGGCACCTCTGTTGGCGCTAATTATCGTGAATCCAATAGAGCACGAAGTAAAGCAGACTTTCAAAATAAGATTGATATTTGCGAAAGTGAAGCCAGTGAGACTCAATATTGGCTTGAAATAACTGTAGAAGCAAAATGGTTTTCCTGGGAGCAGATAAAACCAGAATATGAAGAATGCAGTGAACTGCTTGCCATTTTTACGTCTATAGGTAAAAAAAGATATAATAACAATTAATTTGGTAGTGCAATAAATATTGTGTAAAATTAAAAAAGGCAGAATACATTAACTTTAGTCACTTTAGTTCACTTTAGGCACTTTAGTTCACTTTAGTCACTTTTCTCATATTTAATAATAATATCCCTTTTCGGATAGGGTATTTCTACTCCTTCCTTATCAAACAGTGTTTTTATATTGTCCGTGACATAGGAAATTGTATCCATCCTTTTCCTTGCATTATCAATCCAGACCCTAAGCTGGAGATCTACTGAAGAATCCCCAAAATTTCTCACAACTACCTTTGGAGCCGGATCTTTTGCAATCCATTCAGCAGAATCGGCCACCTTTATAATCAATTCTTTTGCCTTTTCCATATCCGCATCATACGCAATCCCTATATTCACACGGACCCTGATTTTAGATGTAATAATGGTGTAGTTTATAATGTCCCGCTTCATTATTTCGTTGTTTGGAATAACGATTACAATATTATCGGTTGTTTTGATTTTTGTAGCACGCAGTCCGATATCTATAACATCACCCCAGGTCGCACTGCCTGAAGGAGCGGTCCACACTTCAATCCTGTCACCTACCTCAAATGGCCGGTCGACTATAAGCAGCACCCCTGCGATAAGGTTGGATAAAGTATCCTTAGCGGCAAAACCGATTGCTATGCCTGCAACGCCGGCGCCTGCAATAAACGGCATAACATTAACGCCCAGCATATCAAGGGCAATTATTATAGCAGTTATATAAACAATGACCCCTGCGAATTTCTTTAAAAGATCAAAAATAACATTATCTATCTTAGTATCTGTCTTGTCGGCTATATTCTTTTGAAGATATTTTATTACAATTATAAAAAATTCGTTAACCGGAGAGGCTAGAATTATTATGAAAATCGCATAAAAAATATTTTTAATGAGCTGAATATTAAAAAGCCCGATCAGGTACGTGCCTGCTATAAGAATTAGGGCATAAAAGAGTACCCTTCTTATAGCGTGAAAAACCTGGCTGTTTATTTGTAAATCAGTATGTTTTTTTATTCTTTTTTCAAATATACTTAAAACTCCTTTCAAAATGAACCAGGCAATAAATGCGCCTGCTATGGCTGCCGCTGCCTTAATTGAAATATGTATATAAGTCGGCTCTATGCCGGATCCTGCAATAATTTTTTCTAAAAATTCATTCCATCTGTTCATAGTTTTCCTCAGTCATTTTCATTGGTCATTTATGCCTCTGTGCCTTTCCTTGCCACAGCATAACCAAATGTGGGCGCTTGCCACGTCGCAGCCAAAGGCGGGCTTGCCACGTCGTAGCCAAAGGCGAAGACGGGTGCCTTTTAATAATACATAAAATGCTTTTAAGGCAACAGTCAAGATATCCTTTTAAACAAATTTATTCTGTCAGCAAAAAGTTCTGTGCATTTTTCGTTAAAAGTATAAAGCAATCACGAAAGTACGAAATAAAAATAAGGAGCCATCCGTCTACGCAATAAGACCTGAAAAACCTCTTATCCCGACGGCTATGTGATTTAGTGGAATTTAAGAAAGGTGATTGTATCGGATCTATTTAAATTAAGTAAAAATATGTTATTTTATTGACAAAAGTGCTGAAGTTTTGACGAAATATTATCTTTTCTTCCATCTTTCCATCTTTTCAAAAGCAATATCAGCTGCTCGATAAAGCTGCTTTAGATTTACAGGTTTTGTAAAATAGTCTTCAAAGCCCGCCTCCCTGCAGTCAGAAAGTTCGAAAAGGGAAACAAACCCGGTTACTGCATGGATAATGGCCATGGGCCTGTCCTTTTTTATCTTTCTGCAAAGCTCCACTCCGTTCATACCAGGCATCTTCAGATCCAGGAACATAACATGTATGCTTGCTTCTTTTACTATTTTCAGAGCTTTTTCAGCGTTCTCTGCAAGATGTACTTCATAACCCTCTTTTGTAAAGGCCGCACTTAACATATCCCTGATTGGTTTTTCATCATCTACAACTAAAATCTTTTTTTACTCATTCTATATTCCTCCATTAAATTAGTCGAGTAGTTAGGTCGTTGAGTTGTTGATTTGTCATTGGTCATTAACCTTGAATCTTCAACCGTGGACCATAACACTCTACCACTTATCCACTTAACAACTCATCCACTCAACTATCCTGCCGCGCCCGCAGCCTTATCGATATCGATAATTCTGCCGCCCTCAATATAGTCTTGGGTTTCATATTTTGTAATGCGCATGAGTTTTCGTGTAATGCTACCCATTGCATCGGTATGTTCTTTAATCATCTTGACGTATGGGTATGCTGAATTGTCTTTTTCTATATCCATTAAGAGCAATTCACTGTATCCTGAAACAACCTGCATCGGCTGATTCAAATCATGACAGATTCCTCCTGCCATCTCTAAGACACCTCTTAGTCGTTCTTCCTCCAGAAGTTTTTTTGCCATCTTTCTATGGAGTAAAACAGATTTGATTCTTGCTAAAAGTTCTATTTTGTTCACTGGCTTGCACACGTAGTCTGTTCCGCCTGACTCAAATGCTTCTTTGAGTGTCTCGTTATCCGTGGTTGCAGTTACGAATATGACCGGTATATCACGTGTTTTCTCGTCTTTTTTTAAAACTTCGCACACCTCGATACCATTCATACCAGGCATCTGAATATCAAGAAGTATAAGATCCGGTTTTACCTTTTTTGCTTTCTTTATACATGACGGCCCATCCCAGACCCTGACACTACAATAGTCGCTGTTTTTTTTTAGTATTAGGCTGACAACCATACTGCTGACGGGGCTGTCATCTACAATAAGAATAGTACTTCTTGAAACATCCATAGCGTCCGGCATTTGTGGCTCCTCCGTTGAACAGATAAGTACTTAAATAGCTGAGTGGTTAATTGGATACAAATCAACTACTCACAACTCAATTAATACATAGTACCTCATTTAATTTCTTAGACAGCGCGGAAAAGCTGTAGGGTTTTTGAATAAACCCCTGGACGCCTGCATCAAGTATTTCCCGGGCAGGACCTTCTACATTATATCCACTTGAAACTATCACCTTCATTTTAGGACGTGCTTTGGTGATTACCGGGTAAAGTGCCCCACCCATCATATCAGGCAAACAAATATCCATTATGGCAAGGTCAATATCCCCATTATAGGTTTTAGCAATATTTCCGGCTTCTGCTCCATTACTTGCCTGTAAAACTTGGTAATCTAGCCTTTCCAGCATCTTCCTGCTGACATCCATGACCATTTCTTCATCCTCGATAACAAGTATAGTGCATGTTCCATTTTTCGGTTCGTTTGATTTTGCCGTCCCCTCAATAGCCTTGGTATCAACAGCCGGAAGAAAAAAACGTACCTCGGTTCCCCTGCCTGGTCTTGACTCAACCGATATACACCCATCATGATTTTTAACAATACCATGCACAGCAGCCATACCAAGCCCACGCCCATGAAATTTAGTGGTAAAAAAAGGATCAAACATTTTATTTTTTGTTTCCTCCTCCATACCTTTCCCGTTATCCTCCACTGTGAAACAGACATAGCGCCCAGGCTTTGCATCTAAAATAGATGCTGAATAATCATCAATCACCTCGTCCTTTACACAAATCCTGATAATTCCTTTTTCCTCTATAGCCTCTTGGGCATTTGCCACTATTGCAGATATTATCATCTGCATTTGGGTAAAATCAGCCTTGATCCTGGAAACATTTTCAGCAATACTTTTTTCCACCTTGATTCCAGGATCGATTGTATGCCGGATCAAAGACAGTGTATTTTGGACAATATCGTTTACTGATATGATTTTCGCCTGATATTTCCCTCCCTGCGCATAGGAAAGGAGCTGGCTGGTTAAATTTGCCATGTAGCAGGCAGATTTTTCCATTTGTTCTGTATATTTCCTGATATTTTCACCTTCCTCTAAAGACATTTTCAGCAGTTCAATATTCCCTGTAATTCCGGTCAAAGCATTATTGAAATTGTGTGCAATCCCTCCTGCTAAAGTGGCAATAGCCTGTACATTTCTGGCATCCTGGAACCTGTTTTCCATTTGCTTTCGCAAAGTTATATCATTTATAACTATAACAGCCGACTTGTACGCCTGACTTTCAACAGGTAAAATATTGATTGAAACCTGTTTGCCGTTTAAGTTAAAAGGGGATTCATCAATGTTTATTTGAGGTGCACTTTCTGCAGCACCAAGAAAGTTTTTAATCCTCTCTCGATGATCGTCTTTAAAAAGTTCGGTAAAATCTGAAGCCAGAAGTTTTTCCTCATCAATGCCGGTTAAAGAAACTGCGCTGGGGTTGACATAAATTATTTTGGCTTCGGGATTAATCTCTATAATTCCTTCAGACATATTGTTCATTATGACTTCATAATGCTTTTTTGAAGAAAGAAGTTCCTTTGTAATTTCCCGCTGAAAGAGATCGTCAATTCCTTTTATCTTTCCTGACAAGCTTTTTTTGCTCCCCTGATCCATAGAGCTTAAGACATCAACGACATACTTTGACATTTTATCAAAAGGTCCCTTTGCAATGCATGCATCAGCACCGATTTCAGTAAAATTTATTTCCGCTTCAGCGGCAATTGCGGAAAGAATTATAATATATACATGGTTAAGCTCCGGCATACTTCGAATAATCCTGCACAGTTTATCCCCGCAGATATTAGGCATTACCATGTCAATAAACATTACATCCGGAATCCATGTATCCAGAATTTTAAGGGCCGAAAGACCGTCTTTCGCCGTTTTTATCCGATGCCCCTGTTCTTCAAGCAAATCGGTCATATATTTTAATATTACCGGGTGGTTATCGACGACTATAATATTTTTCTTCATATTATCCATAATCCGGGTATACCCCAACCCGGGCAAACCTGAACAAAAAGGCCGGAGAGCTGGTTGGGTGAAAATGAACTATTGTTACTATTAATATCGACAGGTTTTAGAAAAACTTGAGAAATATAGAATAAAAATTGTTTTTTAGTGGAAAATAGTGAGGAGGCTGCTGGATACGGGTGCGGATTATAAAAAAGGATTATTTCCCATTAACAACTCACAACCCGTAACGCACAATAATTAGACAAGATACAAAGATGAGCTGTTGTTAAATAAAACTTATAAACTATGAGCCAATTTCAAAACGTCCCCTTTCGAAGTCTGCGCTTATCTGCCCAATATCTGCGTCCCCGATGAGCGGGATCTACGCTTCGCTTCGACAGGCTCAAATTTTAATCCTCGAAATACTACATGTATTCCTATGGTTAAAATTTTCGCCTTCCTTGATCTCGAACAAAATTGAACATTTTGAAACTGCCTCACTACTTTAATTTGCTAATTCATCATCACTTTTCTGCTGATAAAAATCCTGCTTTAAAATATTCGCGGTTTAAACGGGCAATGTTGGTGATAGAGATCTCTTTTGGACATTCAGCTTCACATTCTCTTTCATTTGTACAATTTCCAAAACCGAGCCTGTCCATTTCCCTGACCATTGATATTGCCCGTTTTGCAGCTTCCGGTTTCCCCTGGGGAAGAAGGGCAAATTGAGAAACCTTGGCGCTTACAAAGAGCATTGGCGATGCGTTGGGGCAGGCTGCGACACATGCACCACATCCGATGCAGGCGGCAGCATCCATGGCCAGTTCCGCTGCTTCCTGGGGTACCGGTATTGCGTTGGCATCCTGTGCCCCGCCGGTATTAATGGAAATAAACCCTCCTGCCTGGATCATTTTATCCAGGGCGCTGCGATCAACTGCCAGGTCTTTTATAACAGGAAACGCTCTTGACCGCCACGGCTCGATTACAATAGTATCATTGTCCGAAAAATGCCTCATATGAAGCTGACAAAGGGTTGTGCCCATTTCAGGGCCGTGGGGACGGCCATTTACAACAGCTCCGCACATTCCGCAGATACCTTCCCTGCAGTCATGGTCGAAAGCGACAGGCTCTTTTCCTTTATGGGTAAGCTGTTCATTTATGACATCAATCATTTCAAGAAACGACATGTCTGTAGATATATCCACGGCCTTGTATGTTTCGAGCCTTCCTTTTTTGTTCTGTCCTTTTTGGCGCCAGACCTTAAGGTTTAAATTTATAGTCTTTGTCACTTGTAACTCCTTTGTGTTAATTCGACATTCTCAAATTTAAGCTCTTCTTTGTTAAGTACCGGTTCTTTATCTTTGCCTGTAAATTCCCATGCGCTGACGTGGCAGAAGTTTTCATCATCCCGCAAAGCCTCATTCTCTTCCGTTTGATACGCCTCGTTAAAATGCCCACCGCATGATTCCTGGCGGGAAATGGCATCGGTCAACATTAATTCTCCAAACTCGAGAAAGTCTGCCACGCGTCCTGCCCGCTCCAAGCTCTGGTTGAAATCTTTCTTTGATCCTGGAACAAGAACATTCTCTCGGAATTCTTCCCTTAGTTGTTGTACCATTCCTTTGGCCTTTTTAAGCCCTTCATCATTTCTGGCCATACCGCAGTAATCCCACATGATATGTCCCAGTTGTTTGTGGAAATCATCAACCGTTTTATTTCCGTTTATGGAAAGCAGCTTCTCTATACTGTCGTTAACCGATGTGACGGATTCTTTGAATGCCGAATGTCCGGTGGTTACTTCCTCTAAAGTTGTTCCTGTAAGGTACCCGCCGATGGTGTAAGGCAATACAAAATACCCGTCAGCAAGGCCCTGCATAAGAGCGCTTGCTCCGAGACGGTTGGCTCCGTGATCTGAGAAGTTGGCTTCCCCAAGGACAAAGAGACCGTCTATGGTGCTCATCAGGTTGTAATCGACCCACAGGCCTCCCATGGTATAGTGAATCGCAGGATAAATCATCATAGGTGTTTCATAGGGATTTTCGGCTGTTATTTTTTCATACATCTGAAAAAGATTACCGTATTTTTTTTCAATCGCGGCTTTTCCGTCTCTTTTTATGGCATCTTCAAAATCTAGATACACGGCAAGGCCTGTTTCACCAACGCCTTTGCCCATATCACACTGTTCCTTGGCATTGCGGGAAGCAACATCCCGCGGAACAAGGTTTCCGAAACTGGGATATTTATTTTCCAGGTAATAATCCCTTTCAGATTCCGGAACCTGGTGAGGTCTGCGTTTGTCTTCCGGATTTTTAGGAACCCATACACGACCGTCGTTTCTCAGGCTTTCGCTCATAAGCGTAAGCTTGGACTGGTAATCGCCGTGAACCGGAATGCATGTAGGATGAATCTGTGTAAAACACGGATTGGCAAAATATGCTCCTTTTTTATATGCCCTGAACGCAGCTGTAGCATTGGATGCCATAGCATTTGTGGAAAGGAAGTAAACATTGCCATAGCCACCTGTACACAGCACAACGGCGTCACCGGTATGGGTTTCGATTTCACCTGTGATCAGATTTCTGGCAACAATTCCCCTGGCTTTTCCGTTTATAACCACAATATCTAGCATTTCCCTGCGGGGAAACATTTTAACCTTGCCTGTTCCTACCTGTCGCATAAGGGCACTGTATGCTCCAAGAAGAAGCTGCTGGCCTGTTTGTCCTCTTGCATAAAAAGTCCTTTGGACCTGGGCGCCTCCAAAGCTCCTGTTTGCCAGGAGTCCACCGTAATCCCGTGCAAAGGGAACACCCTGTGCGACACACTGATCAATAATATTATTACTCACCTGTGCAAGGCGATAGACATTTGCCTCCCTGGCCCTGAAATCGCCGCCCTTTATTGTATCATAGAACAGCCTCCATATACTGTCTCCCTCATTTGTATAATTTTTTGCTGCGTTGATTCCTCCCTGTGCTGCAATGCTGTGAGCCCGCCTGGGACTGTCTTGTATGCAGAATGTCTTTACGTTGTAGCCGAGTTCGGCAAGGGAAGCGGACGCACTTCCCCCGGCAAGTCCGGTTCCCACAACGATAATTTCAAATTTTCTTTTGTTTGCAGGATTAACCAGTTTAAGCTCAAACCGGTGTCTGTCCCACTTTTCGGCAAGCGGGCCACCAGGGATTTTTGCATCAAGCTGCATTTTTTAGCTCCTTGTTATAAACCTCGTTAAGTTGTTGAGTTTTTTAGTCAAGCAATATACGCAAGATAAATTGGGAGGAACCCAAACCCGAGCACAATAATTATACTGAAAACATAACTCAATCCCCTGATGAAAGGCATGTATTTTACATGATTGGCTCCCAGGGTCTGAAATGCGCTCCAAAGTCCGTGACTAATGTGAATCGCCGCTACTATCATTGCAAAAACATAAATAACGACATATACATAATTTGCGAATGCACTGTGCACAATTTGATAAATAGTTGTGTCTGTTTTATCTATAAAGTGAAAATTAATAAGGTGTAAAACAATAAAGACAAGAAGTATAAAACCGGTATAGGGCATTGTTCTGGAACCTAAGGTGCGGCCACCTGCACTTTTATTAACTGAATACCTGACCGGCCTTGCCTTAAGGTTCTGGTAAAAAAGGGTTGCGCCGGTCAATATATGAACAAGGGCTGAAAATAAAAGCCCCAGTTCAACCAGTGTAATAATCGGCCCCAGGGAGTGCAGATGTTCGGCGTATGAATTAAAAGCATCCTTTCCCAGGTAAATGGTAAGATTGCCGGCAAGATGTCCCGCAAGAAAACCGCAAAAGCAAAGACCGGTTATTGCCATCATCAGCTTCTTCCCGATGGAAGATAAAAGGGTGCTCGCAAGCCAGTTCATTTTTTCCTCCGTTGTGATTGTTCATTCAAAAAATTATAAATAACGTTGGTTGTTTCAACAACCATGTAAAAAGAATATTTCTATTTGCAAACCATAGACCTGTCAATATAATTTTTCAACCAGTCAGGGTAAACGCATACTTCAAAATCACCTGCCATCCGTAGAAAGATGGAAGGTTTTTCCGGCTTAGTTATAAAAAAAGATAAATTTCCCTTTGGGTCTTGACAAACTGTATGATTTTGGCATAAAAAGGCAAGCTTGTTGAAAAGAGGGACTTAAAGGTTTTTAAGCCCCGGACCACAACGGTAACATTGTTTTAAAAATGCGTTTTCTCTGTTCACAGGGTTACTATGTATTGCCTTTGTATCGCCTTTGGGTTATAGTTTTCAAGAGGTGTTTTTTTAACCATTTATATTAAGAACTCGCTAAAAAATAACTTCACATTTTATTGAACCGATGCATCCCTTCTGGCTTTAGACGTTGATGCATCCCGCATGACCGCGTTGCTCGTCGGTTAAATAGGCCTGCTATTCGCCCTCATCGCGCCTTGTCATGCGGACGACTCGACACCCTAAAATGTAAATTTGTTTTTGAGCAAACCCTAACCATTCCAAATAATATTGGAGCTTTTTTTATGATTCAACATGAAATCAACATATTCCAGATGATGCTCAATGCCGGCCTTATGGTTCAGTTTGTTTTACTGCTTCTTTTATTTTTTTCAATAACATCATGGGCAATTATCCTTATTAAATACAGATATATCATGAAAGCTTTCCGTGAGTCAGCCAGGTTTACCGATTATTTCTGGAAAAGCCGGGATTTATCCAATGCTTTTTTAAAGGCAAAACAGCTAGGAAGCAGCCCTGTTGCAAGGGTTTTCCGTGTAGGCTACCTTGAACTTAAAAAATTGAGTAAATCCGGCGTTTCCATATCATCATCTCAGTCTACTGAAGCTGAAACCTCACCACTTTCTTCCATGTTTACCGGCACAGATAATGTCAAACGAGCTCTGCGCCGCGCTATTAATACTGAGATGACCAAAATGACTCAAATGGTTCCTTTCCTCGCTACAACCGGAAATACAGCACCTTTTATAGGTCTGTTCGGCACTGTCTGGGGCATCATGAACTCTTTTCATGGCATCGGTCTAAAAGGATCGGCCAGTCTTGCCGTCGTTGCTCCCGGTATATCAGAAGCGCTTGTTGCAACAGCTGTCGGTCTGGCAGTGGCAATACCGGCTGTAATCGCTTTTAATTATTTTACGCAGAAAATAAGAGTTATTGAGTCTGAATTGCAAAGTTTTGCAGCAGACTTTTTAAATATCGTTGAACGGGATATTTTAAGGATAGAGAGGAGAGGGAAATGACCAACGGAGGTAATCACAGCAACCTGATGTCCGATATTAACGTAACACCATTTGTCGATGTCATGCTTGTTCTTCTTATCATTTTTATGGTGACAGCTCCAATGATGATGGAAGGAGTTAATGTCTCCTTACCTGAAGCCACTGCAAAACCGCTTGTATCTGAAAAAAAGCCTCTTATAGTTAACATAGACTCTGAAAACAGGATTTTCATCAATGATTTTAAGGTAACGGTCGATGGCCTCGGAGAAAAACTTAATAAAATTTTAAACGGCAGGAAGGACCGTGAAGTTTATCTTAAGGCTGACAAGGACATTTCTTACGGAATGGTTGTGCGGGTTATGTCCGAAATAAAAGGGGCCGGTGTTGAAAAGCTCGGCATGGTTACTATACCGCTTGGCGATAAAAAAAGAAAATAGGACACGGATTTGCACAGATAAACACAGAAAAATTTTTGGAAATTTAGGAATTTAGGAAATTTAAATCGGATTTTTCCCTTATATTAATTGTTCAATTCCCTAATCCTTTAATACCTTAATTATAATATAATCCGTGCTCATCCATGTCCCATTTTTAAAAAAGCTAAAATCATACGATTTTTAAAAATGGTAAAAAATATAACATACACCCGAAGTGATATGTTTCACGGGGGGAATAACACTGGTACATTGATTTTGTTTATCTCTGTCTCGACAGTGTGCCACTTTATTTTCTTTGCTGTTTTGACTTTTTTGCCCGATTTTGCCCCGAAAAAAAAGTTTTCCATGGCTTCAATAAATGTCAGCCTGGTTTCAATATCTGATGTAGGAAAACCGGGAATATCGAGCAGCAAAACCTCTTTTAAACCGTTAAAACGCACTAAAACTTCCAGTGTAAATAAAAAGGCCGTAAAAACGATATCTGTAGCGCCTGCGAAAATAAAAGTTAAAAAATCGCTTAAAAAAAAGACATTTAAATCAGACAAAGTTATAAAAAGTGCTATATCAGAGCTTAAAAAAAATGTTGACAAGTCAAGACCTCAACCATTAAGCAAAGCCCTTGAACGTCTCAAGCGCGAAGTTGAAGAGACAGGACAGGTCAGGCACACTGAAACAAAAAGGGTTACAGGGCCTAACACCGGCACATATGGAAGGCCCGGGGCAAAAGGCGTAAAAACACCTGAATTTATACAGATATATAACGCTGAAATTGCCTGGCAGATCGAGAAGAACTGGGTCTTTTCTGAAGACTTTGCAGGAAGCAGCACAGACCTAGAAACTGCTCTGGCTATTAAAATAATGCCAAATGGCGAAATAAAGGAGATCTGGTTCGATAAAAAATCGGGCAATAGTTTTTTAGATGATTCAGCGTATAAAGCTATAATGAAGTCTAATCCGCTTCCTCCGCTTCCAAAGGGCTATTTACTCCCATATTACACTGTTGGACTTAAATTTGGACCAAAAGGAATAAAATAGCTGATAGTTAATTGATTAAATCCTTAATTCTATGAGCTGTGAGCTAATTTATTGAAACGATTTCATATGAAAATAATATATTTGGTTGCACTTGCTTTGTTTATCACGCCTGGATTATGCCATGCGGATTATGATTATATTGACATTAATAATCCTTTTTTGCGTAAAATTCCAATCGCTATCCCTGTCTTTTCAAGCCTGCCGGACAGTAACTCAAATAAACAGGTTTTAAAAAAGTCATCCAATATACTCTCTGATGCACTTGAATTTACAGCATATTTCAAAATTCTCGATCGTGGTGCCTTCCTTATAGATCCTGACAATCCACCTTTGATTACTCCGAAAATTAACTTTAATAACTGGGTAAGTATCGGTGCTGAACTCCTTATTACCGGTGGTCTGTCAAAAAAAGGGAATACCATCGTAATGGAGCTTCGACTGTTCGATACGTTTAAGGGAAAAAAGCTTGTAGGTAAAAAGTATGAAGGACCAGCAAGTGATCTGCGGCAGATGATACTCCGTTTTTGCAGCGAAGTAATCTATCATCTCACCGGTAGCAGGGGTATTTTTAACAGTAAAATAGCATTTATATCAACAGGTTCAGGAAACAAGGAAATTTTTATTTGTGATTTTGACGGTTCTAATATAAAACAGTTTACCCAAAATAACAAGATTAACCTTTTTCCAGCGTGGTCAGCAGATGCAAAATGGATTGCCTACACCTCTTATTTGAACGGAAAACCGGACATTTACATAATAAATTTAAAGGATAAGCGGTTTAATACAATATCAAAAAAAGGGATAAATATCGCTCCGGCATGGGCACCCTCCAAATTCCAACTGGCTGCCACACTTTCCTTTTCAGGAGACCAGGAAATTTATCTGTTGACTGGAACCGGAAAAATTATTAAAAGACTGACCAGAAAGTGGGGGAGTGATGTATCACCGACCTGGTCTCCTGACGGTAAAAAGATAGCCTTTGTTTCAAACCGTGCCGGATCACCCCAGATTTATATAAAGGATATTAGCTCAGGCCAAGTTGAAAGGTTGACATTTAATGGTCAATACAATACACAACCTAACTGGTCTCCCAAAGGAGACAAGATTGCATATTCGTCACTTCAAGAAGGAAGAAATAATATTTTCGTAGTTGATATAAAGAATCGGCAACCGATACAACTTACCTTCGATTCAAGAGACAATGAGTCACCCGCTTGGTCATCAGACGGTAGCCTCATTGTATTTAGCTCAACACGAGAAGGACCATCCAGAATCTATATTATGACTGCCTATGGAACCGACCAGAGGCGGCTTCTTTTTTTACGCGGTGAGCAAACTAACCCAAAATGGTCACCAAATGTTAACAATGAATAGATGATGTTTGATTTTGAAAGGAGGAGAAAATGCGAAAAAATTTGTGGATAGGTTTAGTAATGCTTTTTTTAATTCCCATGTTTCTGTTTACTGTATCATGTGCTCAAAAGGAAGTTAAGGATACAACTGAAGAAACAGCAACAGAACCTGAAAAAGCGCCTGAGGAAGCAACAGAGGCAAGTAAAGAAGTACAGCAACCTACTGCCGACATGAGTGAGGAAGAACGCGCCATTCTGGCTGCACGCAACATGTTCTTGAGTGAAGATATCTACTTTGAATTTGATAAATCCACACTCGATTCAATGTCACAGGATGTCTTATCAAGAAAGGCTGACTGGATGCGTGATAATCCTGATGTTGTTGTGAACGTTGAAGGCCATTGTGATGAGCGTGGCACAAATGAATACAACCTTGCTCTTGGCGAAAAACGTGCTGAAAGCGCAAAGTCATTTCTCGTTGACCTTGGCGTTGAAGCTTATAGGATCTCAACAGTAAGCTATGGTGAAGAGAACCCTGTAGATGCGGGTCACAACGAAGAAGCCTGGGCCAAGAACAGGCGTGCACATTTTGTTATTCCGTAAATTAATTCATCAAAAGTATAAAAACCCGCCCGCTTTTATAGCGGGCGGTCCATTAAAGTTGATGGCGTCGTAGAAAGTCCCATCTACTGCGTTGCAGCGGGTTTACATACACTCGGCATACTACATGTATTGCTTTGTCCCTGAAAAACCACTGCGCCTTTTTATCCCACTGATTTTTAGCGGGGGTATAGGGGTCCGCCTGCGGCGGACTACTTAGCACCTCAAGGACATTTCCTGCGGGCATCATCGGTGATATTTTTAAGAGTCCATTAAATTGATGAACTCGTAAAAAGTCGAATTCATCAGGTTTTAGGTTAATGATATTGTCTGTTTTATCAGAGACTTATAACTTAAATCCTAAAACGTTTTGTAAAATGTGGTTTTTTATTTTTTACGAAACCGCCTAAATTTAAGCCTTTGCAAAACTCCATTAAGGCACTTTTTCTAACATGAAACACTCAATCCTTATTATCATTGCTTTTTTTCTCGCTATGAGCGGATGTGCTTCCCAGCAGGATGTAATAATTCTTGATGACCGTCTGGTGGAATTGGAATATCAATTCTCAAAGATAAAAACAGTCGCAAAATCCCAAAAAACCGAAGGGAAGAAATTAAGAAGTCAGTCTGCCGGACTGCGGGCGGAACTTAACGAAATCAGAGCAGAAATTCAGGCATTAAGTGGGAAAATTGAAGAAACCGAATTTCTTTTAAAACAAAATTTAACGACTTCTACAAAAGCTGATAATGATTTAAGTAAAAAATCGGAAAAACAGTTAGACAGGGTCAAAGAGATAACCGCTTTTAATAAAGAACGCATTATTCGCATTGAACAGTATCTTAATCTCGAATTATCTGAATCCGACCGTACAATGAAGCCTGATCTCGCGAAAAAGCCTTCGTCCCAGCCTGATAAAAAACTTACTGAAAATGAACTGTACCAGCTTGCAAAACAGGCATTTGACGAAGGCAACCTTGACACTGCGCGCGAAAATTTTCAGGAATTACTGAATCGATACCCAAAATCAAAAAGTGCGGACAATGCACAATTTTGGATCGGTGAGATCTTTTATCGTGAAAAATGGTATGAAAAAGCCATACTGGAATACCAGAAAGTAATTGAGAATTATCCCAAAGGGAATAAAGTTCAAGCTTCCCTTTTAAAACAAGGATTTGCATTTCATAACCTTAAAGATAAGCCAAATTCCCGTCTTATTTTCAAGGAACTGGTAAGAAAATATCCCAATTCGAATGAAGCAAAGATAGCAAGGAAGAAATTAAAAGAGTTTTAAGTGTGACAATGAAGATCATAGGCATAGATCCCGGTCTGGCTGCAACCGGTGTTGGAGTTGTCAGAGGAACCGGACTTAAAGTTGATGGTTTTTCCTTTGGCACTATTAATACTTCAAGCAAAATTTCTTTGCCAAATCGCCTCAATCAAATCTACTCAAAACTCCTTTCCTTCTTAAAAGATGAAAAACCCGACCTTATGGTTGTAGAAGACGTTTTTTCCCTTGCAAAATATCCAAAATCAGGAATAACATTAGGACAGGTAACAGGTGTTATTCTTCTTGCCGGATATCAGTTTGATGTACCTGTAACGCAAATTCCGGTGCGCGAGGCCAAGCAGATATTAACAGGAAACGGAAATGCAAGTAAAATGCAGCTTGAAAAAACGGTTCGCAATTTGTTAAACCTGACAACACCGATCAGACCTTACCACGCTTCCGATGCAATAGGTTTAGCGCTTATTGGTCTTTATCGTTCGAAAGATTACAAGGGTGGAGGTTGTTGACTGATGATTGATGATTGATGATTGATGATTGATGATTGATGATTGATGATTGATGATTTGTGGAATCGCTTCGCTCTTTCTTTTTATTATAATCGACAGAATACCTTAAATCGACAATCTTCAATCTACAATAATAAATATTCTTTTCAGTTCCGAGTTGTCAAGGGTAAGATAGCATTAATCATTTCAGATAAATTATCGATAGAAAATTATATGATAGGTTATTTAGAAGGCAAACTTTTAAAAATAGAAAAAGACCGGATTCTTCTTCTTGCAAACCAAGTCGGATATGAGGTTCTTTTGCCGGTAATTGTATTTGAAACCTTGGAAACGAAGACAGTGGGCAAAAAGCTTTCTCTTTATATCTATTACCATCAAACTGAAAGACAACCAAAGCCTGTGCTTATCGGTTTTAATCTCGAAGCTGAAAGGGAATTTTTCCAATACTTTATTTCTGTTGAAGCTATCGGCCCCTTAAAAGCCGCTAAAGCCATGGACATTCCTGTTCGTGACATAGCTCGTGCCATTGAAACAAATGATACTACCCGGCTTAAACAGCTAAAAGGAATCGGAAACAGGACTGCCCAGAAAATCATTGCCTCACTTAAAGGCAAGATGGGAAAATTTGCATTAATCAGCAAATCAGAGCCGGATGCAATGCCTGTTGATGAAGACTTTGCCGGTCAGGTGCTTACTGTTCTCATTGACCAGCTTGGTCATAAAGCTGCGGATGCAAAACTGATGATAGAAGAAGCTTTAAAGCGTAACAGATCTGTTTCAACACCTGAAGAACTCTTTGAAGAAGTATATCGCGGGGAAACAAGTTAAGTTGTTAGGGGATCATTACCAATTTGTTAAAATGCTACTCACCAATTAAATTGTTTATTTTTAAGCAAAAACCTCGCAATCGGGTTTCAAGTGTCAGTAGTAAAAACGAATTAGCTGACACCTGAAACCAAAAAACCTTGGGAAGCTATTAACAAACTGGTAATGCACCCGTTGTTAGTTGTGAGCTACCAGCAACCAGCAACAAGTAACCAGAAACGAGTAACGAGTAATATGCCGGACGATATAATAACACAATCCTCAGATGATCAGGGCATACTCACCGGGTCTTGCCTGCCTGTAGACCAGGAACCTGAAATTCTATCCCTGCGCCCATTAAATTTTTCAGACTACATAGGGCAGTCCGAGGTAGTTGAAACTCTTAAAATTGCAATCCAGGCGGCACAGCAACGCAAAGAACCGATTGATCATGTTCTTTTCCATGGCCCTCCAGGCCTTGGTAAAACCACTCTGGCGCATATCATATCCAATGAAATGGATGGAAATATTACCATAACTTCCGGGCCTGCTCTTGATAAAGGTGGCGATCTGATAGGCATCCTTACCCACCTTGAAGAAGGAGATATCCTGTTTGTGGATGAAATACATCGTATACCAAAGGCAGTGGAAGAATTTTTATACCCTGCCATGGAAGATTTTGCCGTCGATTTTGTCTTTGATAAAGGTTTTCATGCACGGAGCCACAGGTATAGACTTAATCATTTTACTCTTGTTGGGGCTACAACTCGTGTAGGCCTGTTATCAGCTCCTCTCAGGGATCGATTCGGCATTTTCCGAAGCCTTGATTTTTATAACGAACAGGATCTGGTTAAGATCTCCGGACGGTCGGCTGCCCTGCTTGAAACAGTAATTGACGATGATGGTGCTTCTGAACTAGCAAAACGATCAAGAGGAACGCCAAGGATTGTCAACAGGCTCCTGAAGCGTGTAAGAGACTATGCCCAGGTAAAGGCGGACGGAACAGTTACAAGGGAAGTTGTAAGAGCAGCTCTTTCTTTAGAGGGGGTCGATGAAAAAGGACTTACCGATCTTGACCGCCGCTTTTTGAAAACCGTTATTGAATTTTATAAAGGTGGCCCTGTCGGTATTGATGCAATTGCCGCAACACTTCAGGAAGAAACCGATACTCTTGTAGATGTAGTCGAGCCGTATCTTTTGAAAATCGGAATGATAATTAGAACATCTTCCGGACGAAAAGCCTCTGAATCTGCATACCGCCATCTCGGATACAGTGTTCAAAAAAAGTTGTTTCGATGACACAATAAATTGTCGATTGATGATTGATGATTGGCGATTGGTGGAAGTCGCTACGCTAAACCGATTTTATAAAAAAGATTTCCATCCTTAAATCTTCAATCGTCAATCTTCAATCGTCAATTCAGGGTCATCCGCTGCTCTGAAATAGTCGCATTTTTCAAACTTATGTTAAAAACATGCATAGTCACTTATTAAATAAATGTCCATAATTACTCTAACTACTGATTTCGGCACTGATGATGAATATGTCGGTATAATGAAGGGTGTTATATTGTCTTTAAATCCATCAGTCGCTATTGTCGATATTACACACCATATCGATCCACATGACCTTGTCCAGGCAGCATATAGCATTTATTCTTCTTACAGGTATTTTCCTAAAGGTACTGTTCATGTGGTTGTGGTGGATCCGACAGTAGGAAGTGACCGAAATATAATAGCCTTTAAAATAACGGACCATATTTTTCTGGCTCCCGATAACGGTGCTTTAACACTATTAATAAACGAAAATAACATTAATTCGATTACCCGTATTGATAATACCAGCTATTTCTTAGATCCCGTCAGCCGTACATTCCACGGTAGAGACATCTTTGCTCCGGTTAGCGCACATCTTTCTATGGGCATTCCAATAAAAAAGCTTGGTACACCTGTTGCACAAAAGAATCTAATATGTTTATCTATCCCTGAACCATATTTTTCAGATAATGGTGAGCTTGTCGGCTCTATTATCTCAATTGACCATTTCGGTAATCTTATAACAAATATTAATTTAGACGATCTTGAAAAGATTAACAATACAGTTCCCGGTAAAAAGCTTTGCATCAATGTAGGCAGGGATAAAATCAGTGATTTGTCGCCAAATTACAGTAGCACAATTACAGGCCATCCTCTTGCTATCATTGGAAGCCGTGGATATCTTGAAATATCAGTAAATGGCGGTAATGCCGCAAAGCACTTTATGGTTGAAAAAGGTGATGTTGTCAGGATAAACACTGTAAAATGAATGTAACTACCAGCTTGTTAGGCTGAAGACTGAAGGCTGTTAGGAAATAACGCATTTTGAAGCCATGTTTGGTGCAAGAATCAGATATTTTCCAAAATACGGTAATCGTGTTCTTCTAACCTCTTCAGCCTTCAGTCTAAACTGCTTCAGTCTGATTACGTAAGTAGTTACAAAGACTCAAAAGGACTTTAATTTTAAAGCTTTATCAAAAATAGAAGAAAGAAGTTGTAGATACGGCAGATACTGTACCTTAAGAATTATATTATATTTTTAGTGTCTTGGTGCCTTTGTGGCTGAACTATTACAAAAAAGGTAAAAGAATAAAACAATGTCAATGTCAAACCCAAAAACCTCAAAAAGAGTTCGACAGTGGACTCTTTTAATTATCAGTAATCGTGGAAAATCAATAACAATTAAATGGTTTAAAACACTGGCAATTACTACCGCATCCGTATTGGTTCTCGCCATAACTGCAAGTGTATGGCTTGGTTTTCTTTACAAAAACTCAACTGAATCAAATAAAAAGCTGCTGGCTGATCTTAAGAATTTACAGCAAAAAATCATTTCCCTTGAGCATGAAAGAGATATTCT
>JAUWOH010000504.1 GCA_030612225.1 Desulfobacteraceae bacterium | reverse complement strand
TTAAACAACTCCTTTCCTTTGAAATCGCGATAAGGATCGAAGCTTTTTGAGATTTCCAGATCATCTGAACCGTAGCTTTCCGTGATCAACCTGTAAATTAATTCAGCCATGCCGGGTCCAAGCATAAAACCCTGACCGCACATGCCGACAGCCTGGTAGAAGTTAACCAATTCCTTAATCTTCCCTACTATGGGAAATCCATCGGGCGAGTTGGGATATTGACCGCGCCAGGTACGTCGAACTTTCAGGTTTGCAAGCATGGGCATAATTTTTATCATTCTTTTAGCAATCATCGGCAGAAATTCCGAGGTAGCGCGACTGTCTGTTCCCAAAATTGGTGGATCGGGAGTCAAACAAAAAATTACCTGGCCCTCGGTACTCTGGTAAAAATAAAAATTCTTGGACCCTGGTTCCGCCCGCATATCAACGACCATCGGCCCCATAAACGGCTTTACAGGCTCAGTAATACCTGCCTCATGACAATCAGAGTCTACCGGAACTTCAATCCCGGCCATTTGAGAAATATCTCTTCCATAGACTCCTGCAGCATTTAAAACATTGGCCGAGTGATATTCCCCTTTGTTTGTTATTATAGAGACAATCCTGTTTTTTTCTATATTAAAACCTGTAACTGCTTCATTAAATATAAATTCGGCCCCATACTCTACCGCCTTAAAATAACATGAGTGGATGAATAACAAAGGGGATGCAGAGCCGTCTTTTCGGGAATAGGTGCTGCCCCGCAATCTTTTCATGTTGATTCCGGGATTTAATTTCCTGTACTCTTCAGGTAACAGCCAGTCGATATTCAGGCCATAACTTTTTTGAATTTTCATTAAATCTTTTAAGGTGGTTTCATCTTCTTTAGTATAGGCAGGAAATGAATAGCCATTGCTCTTCCACTGGACATCATCCCCATACATTTCTTTCCAATGGGAAAATATGTCTATACTTCTCTGGCTGACCACTATTTTGCCCTTATCAGAGTGGGTAGCCCGAATACCGCCGATTGCCTTTTTGTCCTGCCCCTGTCCAGGGGATGCAAGAGAGTCAATCACCAGCACGGATTGCCCGTTTTTTGCGAACTCAAAGGCCACCGGCACACCAATGGAGCCACTTCCAATAACAATCAGATCGTATGCTTTTTTCATTTTGTTTTCATTAGTTTTTTAGTAATAAAATATCTGCATTTTATGCCTGAAAAAATAGTATTTTACCGCCGAGCCGCAAAGACAGCAGAGACAAGAGGTTTTTTTGTTTTCCGTTGAGAGGACGGGAAACAAAAAGAAATGCATTGCTAAGTTTGTCATATTGCATTTAGAATCGATAGCTTGGTTTTTAAATTGTCGCCTCTCACGACAATTTAAAAAGATATATTTCTTTGCGTCCTCTGCGACTCTGCGGTGAATATAAAAACTGTAATAGCGCTATTGTATGTTTGGTTCCGGCTTGTCCGGCTCAAAAGATATTGGCAAAAACGCCAAGCGGAGCTTCAACAAAAACAGGTCTTATTGTGTTTAAAGTGACCTCTTCTAAAGAAACTCCCTCTTCTTTAAACATCTGTAACATTAAATTTTCACAGGTTTTGTAACCGCATGCCCCCATTCCTGCCCTGGTAATTGCCTTTATTTGATTCATGTCTCTTATACCTGACCTGATCAACTCACGGATTTC
>JAUWOH010000066.1 GCA_030612225.1 Desulfobacteraceae bacterium | reverse complement strand
TCTCCTGGTTGCAGCCGACGATGAACTTGGCAGAAAGCTTCAGGATGCTGAATTGCTGACAAAAAGACGGGCTCCAAAAAGGAAATAAAATGAGCAAAGAGCAAAAAAGGATTATAGTTTATGCTCATTGGGCAGGAATGAAAAATCCGGAATGTATGGGAATTCTCGCTGTTTCACATGTTAGAGGCAAAGAAATTTTCTCTTTTGAATATAATTCCGATTGGCTTAAATCTGACAAAGGCTACATCCTGGATCCGGACTTGCAGCATTATACAGGTCCTCAATATACAAAATTAGATAAATCCAATTTTGGTATGTTTCTGGATTCCAAGCAGCAATCAGTAACAAGTGCCGATATGGTAGTGGATGTTTATAAAGCTCTTGAACTTTTATCAAAACATCCCCGAATCGATGCATCCAGAATTGGTGTTATTGGAGCATCAAAGGGCGGCATGGTTGCATTAAACTCTTCATGGAAACCCATAAAAGATGCTATTGGTAATGGATTTCAGTTTGCGCTACATGTTTCCCTTTATGGGATTTGTTCAGATTTCGAGAAATTCGAGTTCACAGGCGCTCCGCTGCTTTCATTAATTGGTGAAAAAGATGATTGGTGTCCGGCAGCACCTTGGATTCCTTTTGTAAAGAAACTGAATGATAATGGATATGATGCTGAAGTTGTAATTTACCCTGGTGCTTATCATGGATTTGATGCCCATTATGATGTACATCGATTAAAAAAAGGTCATAGTTACAAAGACTGTAGATTTCTCTTTAAGACCGACGGAGAAGTTATTGAAACAACATCAGGTCTATCGGAAGATTATGGAGAAGGTTCAAAAACCTGCCGTTGTGAAACATCCGGTGTAATGATCGGCCAGAACTTGAAGGCTAAAATACAATCAAAAAAGAAAGCCAAAGAATTCGTCTCAAGAGTTTTCAAACTGAATTAAAACGTAGATATTTCTAAATAAAAGGTACCTGGGGGACATCCTTGATATATTGACTACTTATTTCACAGTAGTTTTAATTTGTTTTCCTTTGTAATTTTTTCACTGCGGGTTGCGGATTGGCTTGCTGTAGGCTGAGATATTTTTAAACGTTTTGACAATGCTTTTGGGGGACGGCCTAAGATCCTTCGGGTGTGGCAATCATTTTAACACGTTCAATTAACAGGGGTATCCTGGCCTGGCTTGCTTTATCAGGTCTCAGATGCCCTGAAAGTGATTCAATAAAAAACTCATTATTTGATAATTTTCGAAATTCTTGTAACAAATATTTGCTAAGATCAGATGGCGATGTTTTTATTTCATTGATAATTTCCGGGCGGCCATCGATTACGGTTATGATATCCTCCATATCATGACTTCCGAGGAAATCATCTCCCCCTCGACCGTAGAAGGCTTCAATTTTTGTTGCCATGAAATATGGGGCTGTCACCATTCGTATTTTTAAATCATCATCCAGAAATTTTGAAATGGAATGCGTTATAGCACTTTTATACCATCGGTTTGAAAATCCCAGAATTTTCTCATCGGTCGGCATAATATCTACTGTTACTCCTTCAACTTGCCACCTGCAAATAGGATCTTTATTCCCGGAACTATGAGTAAATCCCAATTCCTGAAGTTTCTTTTCAAGTTTGTAATATTCAAGCCTTGATACTATTTCAACAATAACGTCCACATCAAGTGTAGGTCGGATTTCCGGTATTGCAGTATCGGTAATCAGCAGGTAAGTTGCACAGCCGCCTAAAAATACGGCTCTTTCCCTTAATGGGCCAAGACGGCGCGCAACTGTTCTGAGCATTTTTATGTTGATATGATTACCGGCTATCATTTGGAAAATAGTCTCTTGCTAATTTCATTGACCGCGAGATTCCTTTCTCTTGCTCTGCCATCTCTTATGGCATCGACAAGCGCCAGCAGTTCATAGAGCTTAAGGTCAACAGTTGCTGCTTTAGGAACAGACTTATATAGGGGTGAGAATTCATACCCTTTCACATTGCCTTCCGGATCCGGCCAGACCGGAGGGAGTTCACTGCCTATTTGAAAGTGATTAACCAGTGGAGGAGCAGCATACCCTGTGGGTATACCTCTTGTGAGGTCGCCCCTGTCAGGAGGAAAAGCGTATTTCACACCATGGACAAGGAATTCTTCAATGGCTTTTTTTGTCGGAACCTTCTGATAATGATCTAAAAGATTGGCTGCCGCTGCACGTTTAATACCTGAATGAACTTCCGAGGAACTCATGAACAGTTCGCCGGCCAAGGTTTTATAAGACCATCCATGTTTTCCAAGGACAACCAGTTTCAAAACGATAAGTACATCTTGTGGTTTCAGGATCATGATTATTCTCGATTTACTAAAAGTGTTTTAAAGTTAAAATAGAATATTCTTTATTCGCGAATAGCGAATAAAGCAAGAAAAAAATACGAATCTCGGGTTTTATGAAAATAGGAGAGCTTGGGGTACATTCCTTGATATGTTGATTGATTATTTGATTTGAAATAGTTTTAATTTGTTTTCCTTTGTAATTTTTTCACTGCGGGTTGCGGATTGGCTTGCTGTAGGCTAAGATATTTTTAAACGTTTTGACAATTGTACCATACTCTTTCCAAGTTCCCTTGATACCCAGAAACATACTGAGCTTCTTGCCTGTACCTTAAAAAAATCACCCTTTTAAGAAAGGAGATATAGAAATGGCATGCGCAAAAAGACATTCTCATCTTCTTTTAAAACAGGTAATGCGCCAATTGCAACGATTATGAAAATGGGAAAGGGTTAAAAACCGGAAATTTATTCTACTTTTTTATACAACCGTGGGAAAATGCAAAAAATGTCTACAGCTTATCCGTAGACATTTTTTGCCAAAACTGGTGCCGAAGGACAGAATCGAACTGCCGACACGGGGATTTTCAGCCAATCACCCTGTGCTTCCTAACTTCCTCAATTCATTCTAACTCGTTTTGTCGGGCTTTTTTATAAAAAATTCAACTTCGCGTTTCATCCCAACGTCATCATTAATAGTTATTGCCAATTTATATGAACCTTCTTGTTTAATTATAAGCGGTGAAAATATTGCAAACAAATGAAAATTAATATTGCCTTTATGTTCGCCCGGCACACTCCCATTTATGGTCTTGCCAAGCCGCTTACCGGAAGGGTCTATAAGCTCAATTGAAAATGAATCTTCAGCTTTAATGTCTTTATAATGAATCGCAAAGCAAAGTTTTGGAAAAGTAAAAGGAATTTTTGAAACAAATATGTCCTTTCCATATATTCCTATAAATGAAATCTTATTGCTGATTTCTTGCCTAATATCATCACAAATAATTACATACTCTAATTTGGGCTTTCTTCGTGCCATTTTACTGTCCTCTTCGTTGGGTCAATACTATAGCATTTGAGATAGTCTCGGTTGACAAAAGCTCTTGAGACGAAAACATTTGATTGCTTTTTGTTTGTAAAAGCTCCAATGCAAATTCTTGACGGCTTGCGATTGAGAAGAATATCTTTTTTTGAGATATCCAAACATTAGGAAGTTCCGGCCCCAGGCCCCCTATAATTGGCCAAAAATTAACGACATAGTCGTTTCCTTCTTTTTCAGCGGTTATTACAAAACCAGTATCTTGCTCTTTAAGTCTTTTCTTTTGTAATATTCGAAAAATGTTATTTTTCCCTTTGCCTTCAATTTTTTTATTAATCATATACAAAAACCGAATAGACCGGTCATACGCTTCTCTATGTTTTTGTAAGCCATTTTCCCACTTGGAAATTGTAGTCTTTTCAACCCCCAATCTTCTGGCAAAATCTTTAGAGGGCATACACATATTCTTTCTTAAAAATCTAATCTCCTTGCCATCAAGTAATGCTGGTTTCTCAAGTAATTTTTGGGCAATTAACTCATTCAACCGCGATACTCGAAAGATTGATGCAAATGAGATTCCGCAAGAACATTCATATACAGTAATATTTTTCAGAAAAACGTTATCTAAACCTGACTCTTTATATTTATATGTTTCGATTTTGCTTTGAATGAAATTGCCACATTTTGGGCACTTAATTTTCATTACTTATATTTCCTTTTTGGGCATTATAGTTATAGCCAGCAACTCTCGATAACTTAGAATTACGGTAATCACAATGGCTCTGTCACCATCAATTGTTTTGCCCTCAACTTTATATTTCCAGTTGCAGTAATCTTCATCATATTCTGGATGCTGCTTCACCGTGCCTTCTTTAAGTATAAAATCTATATCTTGAGAACTATAGTTTCTATAATTCATACTATCATAAAAAAAGTGGTCTGTCCAAATAACAGAGCCCCATTTTGCAATCTCACGTATTTTACTTTGAGCTTCTTGAAGCGTTAGCTTTTTATTATTATCGACCATATTGATAAAAAGTTAAGAGATAGTCAAGAGATTAAATTGGTTTTACACCAACTTCTAATAATAGTTCTTATCATTTAAAAACCAGAACACAGTTTTTTAATAAATTACTTCCTGATTTTAATCAATATTTTGTTTTTAACCATGATAAGGATTGTAGATCCTCCGGGCATAGTTATATGGAGGCGGAGCGGAGGGTTTGCCAGGATATGTACCCGTTCCGAAAACAAAGGGACCTAGGGAACGTTCCTTGATATGTTGATTACTTATTTTGCAATAGTTTTATTTTGTTTTCCTTTGCAATTTTTTCACCGCGGGTTGCGGTTTGGCTTACTGTAGGCTGAGATATTATTAAGCGTTTTTAAACTTACTCGATATGTCAATTTATTAAGGAATGAAACTCGATTATCAATGTTTTTCCTTGAAGGACATCCCCTCAAACACCCGAACTGCATTACCGCGCTCAAGAATATTATGCCGGTTCCAGCGTTTCTGTTCATAATTTTTTATCGCTTTCTCTTCTTTCTGTCTCAACATATCTTCAAGACGTACCATAGCCAGTTTTCTATTCAGATGCTGCGACCTCTCTTCCCTGGCAATGGCAGTCAAGCCTGATGGAATATGTGTGACTCGAACGGCAGACTCTACTTTATTTACATGCTGCCCACCGGGACCGGAAGACCTCATACATTCGGTCTTGATTTCATTCGACTTCCATTTATTTTGTGAAAGCGGCTCAAAAACGTTTACACCGACAAACCAGTTTTTCCGTTTATGGTTTGGCCTGAACATACTCTTTCCAATCCATTGGACTGTTCCTTTCCAGCGGAAAATAAAATCGGAAATACTGTTTTCCCCTTCTATATACAACAGGGCTGACTTTATTGTTTCAGGCATTTCTCCGGGAGCAGCTTCAAGCAATCCAGCCTTCAACTCATACTCAGTTGCTTCACTGATAATCCGCAATGCGACCTGAGCAGCCACCCAGCAGCATTCTGCCGGGCCTCTTGCAGATGTTACCTGCATCCAGTATATCATGTCCTTTGCCTCATTTTATATGTAATCAACGGGCGAAATGTTGCTATAATATCGATTAAACCCTCACTTTTCATATCCTTTATAACAACATCGATATTTTTATATGCCTGCGGTGCTTCTTCATAAAGAAGATCTCTGTTTTCGCAAATGACGCAGCTTCCAAGGCTTGTCTGTGTTAGAGATTTTACATTGCATTTTGGTTTTAGGCGATCTTTACAACTGCTTCGGTTCCATTTACGTCCTGCGCCATGGGCCAGAGACCACAAATTGGGCTCCTGATCGCCAACCGGTTTGATAAGATAGCTCAGTGTGCCACGTGACCCTGGAACAAGAATCGGCCCCTTGTCAGACGGTGCCGTTCCTTTGCGATGCAGCCAGCATGTTTCTGTGTTTATTTTAATTTTTGAAATGCTGTTATGGCAAATATCTAAAACAGGCTCATATTTACCGCCCAGCTTTTTGATGAAACGGTGGGCGATTAATGAACGATTAGATGCGGCCCATTTAACTGCAAAATCATGGCTCTTCACATAATTGGTGGCATCTTCAGAATTTTCAATTAAGCCTTTGGCGCCATACCTGTCTGTATGCTTTCGTAATAAAGCTTCTCCAATGCCTCTCGAACCGCTGTGAACAAGCAGAAAAAGATATTTATTATCTAAACCGAAATCCTTAAATACCTTCTTGCAAAATATTTTCTCAACTACCTGAAGTTCAGCAAAATGGTTACCACCGCCGATTGTTCCATGTGCTGTGTCAGATAAAGTCGAAGCAATTTTACGTTCCGAAAGCCAACTCTTGATATCCCCATCCCACGGATGCTCGATACCGGATAGTTTTTTAACCCACTTATCTCTTTTTGCCTTTTTCGCTTTTAGTGTGGTTTTCCAAAATCCCATTCCACAACCAACGTCGTTTCCAACAAGATATGGGTAAAAAATACCTTTGCTGACGAAAGCAGCCCCAACCGGATCGCCTCTACCGGGATGAAGATCCGGCATCCCGACTGCGATTTCCATGCCTTCCAGTTCTGCATTTTGGCGCAGCTGGCGCAAGGCTTCGCCTTCAATCCAGCATTTTTCAGAAGCAAAGAGCCTGACAACGGGCTTATTTTCAGAAAGTTCAATCATGTATGAATTTTTTCCTGTAGAGCCAATTTCAAAACGGATAAACCGGAATCTGCGATTTTTTCGAACTCATCGAACCTGTTACCAAAAATTGTTTGGGTACTCTGTTTTACTCTCATCCTTTTATCTGAGGTTTCTTCGGATTAATTAGCTTCAAATTGTAATCTGTTATGCGTTTGTGGAAGCGCTTAACCTTAAAATAATTTTTAAGTAAACAAAAATCATTTCCCATAGAAAGTAAAGAGCACACCCGTATCATACCTGTTCAATTTGTCGGGACAAAGCATTTTTTCCATATCTTCGGAAGGTTCGTTATCTGAGATTATAGAGATAGAGCAATGCCGCCCAGCCTCCTGGTAGAAGGTTTGGCGGAAAATCTAATTCTTTGCCGTATTTTACTCCTATCTCCAGGAAAAATCGGGCGTGGAAAAAGGCTTCTATTATAGGTCGAGTACTTTGCAGCCATTGTTCATTATCTTCCGAAGAAAATGTTTTCCCTGTTCCTTCCTGAACAATCTGCATAAACCATTTATTGAGCGGTTCGCCTGGGCGTAAAGACTGAAGGGCACTAACGATTTTCTTTGTTCGATATTGGAGATTATACACCTTGTAGCTTTGATGATAGAAGTGATAAAAAGGATCTTCATATCCCATATCGTCACTGTATGTTGTTAAAAGCTCCTCAAGCACAGGCAATTTTTCTACCAGATTTTTAAATAATTGCTGCACTTCCGAACGCTCATCTGCATCGTGTAATTTTTTCAATGTCGCCCCCCCTGTCTTCTTATCTGCCATACTCTTTTCGTTTATTTATTCAGAAATACAATACTAATTTTTACAATTATAAAACATCTCAGTACTCTCTGATTAGCTGTATGCGTTCACAGGTTCAAAGTTCACGGTTCAAGGTTATCTTTCTTTCGTTGAACCCAGAATATACGTCCTAAAACTCAATATTCGTCATGTATTATTGAACCGATGTCACGTAGAGCTCACCTTGCACTTCGGCGCAAGGGTGTTCAGAACTCACGAATCAAATGTTCAGGTTTGTGGTAAACCTACAACCCCTGAACCTTGAACTTTGAACCTGTGAACGGTTACGATTAGTTTATATGCTTTGTCATTAAAAATACTGCCTGAAATAATCTCTCGCCGGTCCTTGAATAAAAGCGGCATTTGTCATTCCATTTATTCCCCAATTCCATCCTTTATCAGTTCCGTTCAGGTATAAAAATTCAACAAAATCCTCTTGATAATCCGGGTCTTGTATTTTGTTTATTTTTATTTCTTTGTCTTTTTTTGTTATTTCATTTTCGAATTCTTCATACATAACATCTCTAAATCGAAGCATCATTGGACTCCATCCTGCATCGTCACGTTTTGCACCTCGATATGTATAAACATAAATATCAAGAAGCTCAATAATTCCTATACGCCATTTTGCGTTCGGATGAAAATCTATAAGTAATCTTCGTGTTTTGTATGACTCTTTATTTTTTGTGTGAATTTTGATGAGATCGTTTGCGGAAACATGCCAACCTTCTTCCGTAGGTTTTCCGCGCTTTTCCCAAAGCCGGTAGATAAGGTTGTATCCTGCCAAACTAAATGTTTCACCGGTCGCAATCAGGATTCCGTTTTCTTTCTTATAGACAAGAAAAGCCATACCGTTCCCCTTTCGTATACCTATTCAGACCTCGTAAGTTATAGTCTATTATGATTTATTATTGTGAGCAAAAAACAGCTCTGGGATGTTCCTTGATATAAGCTCCAATCTATTAAGCAATATCCTGGATTCGGTTTAAATTTTATCTTGATTTCCATATCTTGCCATCTTCGACCAGGGTATCAACACAAATTTTCAAAACGGGCGCAAGATTTGGTGAAGGCCAGTTTAACAGTGCCAACAGACCCATTTCTCTGTTTGGCGAGTATTATTTCCGCGATGCTTGTTTCCGGGTTATCTTCCCTCTTGTAATAATCGTCCCTGTAAATAAAAAGTACCTTGTCAGCGGAAGGCTCAATGTTGCCTGACCAACTCAAGTCTGAAAGCACAGGGCGTTTATCTCTTCGTTGCTCCAGCCTTCTGTTTAACTGAGAGAGAGAGCTAAAACCGGGAGATCAAGCTCTTTGGCAAGGGCTTTCAGGGATCGTGATATATCTGATATTTCAAGATCTCTTCGTTCCGCTGAACTTCTGGTTTTCATTAGCTGGAGATAGTCGATAATAATAAGACCTGTTTTTTTATCCATTTTCAGTCTGCGAGCTTTGGCTCTTATTTCCATTGCCAAAATATCAGGTGAATCGTCAATATAAATAGGGGCATTAGATAGGCTACCGGCAGCTTCAGTTATCTTCATCCAGTCATCCTGGCTGATAAAACCACTTCTTAAGCGGGATGAATGGAGCCTTGCCTCACTGCTCAGCATTCGCATAAACAACTGTTCTTTTGACATTTCCGGTGAAAACAGGGCGACTGGTATATTTTTTTCAATTGCGGCATGTAGAGCAAGATTGATTGCAAAAGCTGACTTTCCCATACAAGGGCGGGAACCAACAATTGTCAGTTCCCCTTTCCGGAGTCCTCTTGTAAGGTTGTCAAGGTCTGTGAATCCCGTGGGAACTGGAATATCGGTTATGTAGTTGTCAATAATTGGAATGCCTATAAACCCGCCGATAAATAACCTTGATGAAGTGGTAATAAACTGACGCCGTGTTATCTCATTTTTTCTTATCATTACACCTTTCTCCCTCATGTACAAAATCGAATACTGTATGTTTCATTGTCTTCTTTCATGGCAGTAAGTTCTTTTCCGAAAAATCTGAAGCCTGTTTCTGATTACAGCTACCCTTTTACATCGGAAGTGTGACATTTCTGGTCATAGTTCCCCCCAAAAAAAACGGCATTTTCTTTTTTTAAAAGTTTTTCCGTAGGGGTATGGAATTTTAAGAATAAAAAATCAGAAGAAATATTGAAATAAGGAATTAACACGGATTTTATAAAGCTGACGCTTTTTAAAACCGGTTATCCCAAGCGATCTTCATGTACAATAACTTCCCATTAGAAAAAATCACTTTTTCCTTGATTTAAATAAACTATTTTTCTATCATGTACGTATTTAAGGCATATAACGTACGTACCTTTCGCGAGGAGGATAACGATGAAAACAATTACAGTAACTGAATTACGAGGAAATATATACAATCTACTTGATGAAGTATTAAATACAGGCATCCCAATTGAAATCAATAAAGGGGGTAAAAAACTAAAAATCGTGCCGGTAGGTAAGACAAAAAAACTTCAAAATTTAGTATCAAGACCAAATGTGATTAAGGGAAATCCGGACGATCTTGTAGATATTAGTTGGGAAAAGGAGGTGAATCTTGATTTACCTTGATACACATGTAGTCGTGTGGCTGTACGCAGGAAAAATCAAAAAGTTGAGTGAACAAGCTAAGGAACTGATAAATGACCATGAAGTAATTATTTCACCGGTAGTGCGTTTGGAGTTGCAATATTTATTTGAAATTCAACGTGTCACAGGTGAAGCTAATGAAATTGTATTTGATCTATCAGATCGAATTGGACTCAAAATGTGCGACAAAAGCCTTAATACTATTATAAGTGGTGCTTTAGATCTTTCCTGGACTCGTGATCCGTTTGACCGCATTATTGTTGCTAATGCAGCCATAAATCATAATATTTTAGTGACAAAAGATCAAAATATTTTAAAAAATTATGAAAAAGCAATGTGGTAAGCCTTAACTACAACGACCCCATCTCCTCTTTTTTAAAACCAGCTCAGGACTTCTTTCCAATATGTTTTACTCCATTTTTCAGGATCAAAATTAATATGTTGTTTACTTTTCGGATTATCAGAACAAAAACTCCAGAGACAAAAATGCCAACCCTCATTTTTAGCGATATCCACAATGTCGGAAAGATATTTTTTTCCGCCATCCTGTGGATACTCCATTCCAAACTCACCCAGTAAAACCGGTACACCATGGGCTTTCTGAAATTTTTTAACATGTTTAAATATAACCCTGCTCAGAAGTTGTTTATTATAAAGTGATTTTTTCTTCAATTCTAAACACCAGTAACTGCCGGGATATTTTTTTGAATATTTTGATCCTGCATGGGAATAATCAAAAGGAACATAGGAATGGACATCGTAGACAATATATGGGTCTTTATATTTTTCCATTAATTCCCACCACTGGGGATCTGAATATTGTATATTTTGTACATTTAAAGGTAGTGTTTTGTTAACTGACCGCACCTCCTTGATAAAATATTCGAACATTCCATGGATATTAATTCCCTGCTTTTTTAATGCCTGTTTTAATTCAGAAGATGTTTCGATCTCATCGTTCTCAATTTCCTCCCAGAGCGGGTTAGGTTCCACCATCATATTTAAGCCAACAAATAAAGGATCATTCCCGTATTTTTTTACATATCCCTTAAGCATTCTCGCGTATTTTACTTGTTCTTTTTTATTACTCCACGTAGTGCTTTTATGTTCTTCTGAAACATCCTTTCTGCCAGGGCCGGCCCTTACATCGATAATATAGTACAACCTGGTTTTCCTTACCATTTTTATCATTAAATCGAGCCATTCCACGGCCTCGTCATTCGTTTTATAGGGTGATTTCCAATTAACCGTGCCGCCGTATATATTTATTTTAATCAGATTCGCACCCGTATCCTTCATAGCCGTTATGTCTTTTAATGTTTTTGCATAATCATCATGACTGCTCCAGTATCCTGAATTAAACCCTCTGAAATATCCTGAGATTTCCCAGAGCTGAAATTTATTTTCTGATGTTGCCGCTATAACTAAAACAGGACAAATAAATAAAAAAAGAAAAACAAGTTTTATAATACAGACCTCGTAGCTTATAGCGCATTACAACGTAATATTTTAGTAACGTTCAAAAGTGTTCGCACGAGGATTTTTTTATGCTTTCCTTATTGTTCGAATACAAATGTTGTTTATGGCTATGGGCTAGCAGAAAAGTTCCCTGTGCGAGAATGGGCCACTAAAAAGCTCGTCGGAGCAC
>JAUWOH010000053.1 GCA_030612225.1 Desulfobacteraceae bacterium | reverse complement strand
GATAATAAACAATCCGGATTAAAAACGCTTATTGTTTGTCATTCCGGACCGCAGGCCGGCAGGCTGATATCGCTTCTCGCGCCTTATAATATTAAGCCGGAAAAAATTGACGGGTTTTCCGATATTACGCAGGGTAATGGTTTTGAATTCATCTGCCTGGGCCGGATTTTATCAGGATTTGTCTGGCCTGATGAATCACTTGCAGTAATAACGGAGAATGAAATATTCGGCGCAAAACGCCGCAGCAGGTTGAAACAAAAGCAAAGTGTTCACGCAAAACTCCTTGCATTCGAAGACTTGAAAAAAGAAGATCTTGTTGTACATATTGAGCATGGAATAGGCCGGTATGAAGGCCTTATCAAATTAAAAATAAACGGATCAACCAATGATTTTCTCCTTATTATATATAAAGATTCAGACAAACTTTATCTTCCGGTGGATCGCATGAATATGGTTCAAAAGTACATGGGCGTGGATGGTATTGAACCGGTTCTTGACAAAATGGGCGGGAAATCGTGGGCGCGTGTTAAAGATAGTGTAAAACGGACAGCAGAAAAGATAGCAGGAGAGCTTCTTAAACTCTATGCTGCGCGCAAAATTGAAAAAGGATTTGCTTTTGAGGCCATAGAAAGTTCTCTCAATGATTTTGAAGCGGGTTTTTCTTATGAAGAAACTAAAGATCAGCTTAATGCCATAGATGATGTGCTTTCCGATATGGAAAAGACAACCCCGATGGACCGGCTCATATGCGGTGATGTAGGATATGGCAAGACGGAAGTAGCTCTTCGTGCATCATTTATGGCAGTATTTAACGGAAAGCAGGTTGCCGTACTGGTTCCGACTACAGTGCTTGCACAGCAGCATTTTGAAACATTTTCTTTACGGTTTGAAAGATACCCTGTTAATGTTGCGTGTTTGAGCAGATTCCGTTCCCAGAAAGAGCAGCGTGCAATCATCAGTGATTTAAAGGTAGGAAAGATAGATATTGTTATAGGCACTCACAGGCTTTTTTCTAAAGATGTCAAGTTTAAGGATCTCGGCCTTTTAGTGCTTGATGAAGAGCAGCGTTTCGGCGTTAAACACAAGGAGAAACTGAAAAAAATAAGACATAATGTAGATGTTCTGGCCCTGACCGCGACTCCGATACCTAGAACACTTCACTTGTCTCTTATGGGAATACGTGACATAAGCGTTATCTCAACACCGCCTGAGTATCGCCGGGCGATAATAACATATATTTCAAAAATCGATGATGCAATCGTATCGGAAGCGGTGAGAAAAGAACTGGGACGGGGAGGACAGATTTATTTTGTTCATAACAACATTCACAGCATCTGGAAAATTGCAGGCAAATTAAAAAAACTGATACCTGAAGTCCGGCTGGATGTTGCACATGGTCGTATGGATGAAAATGAACTAGAGCGGGTTATGCTCATGTTTATGAATAAAGAAATTGACATGCTCGTTTGTACAACAATTATAGAGTCGGGCCTTGATATTCCTTCAGCCAATACAATAATCGTTAACCGGGCGGACAGGTTCGGGCTGGCCCAGATGTACCAGTTACGCGGTCGTGTGGGAAGATCTGATGAACAGGCTTATGCATACCTTTTTATTCCTGATGAAACCACATTGGGAAAGGATGCACAAAAACGTCTTAAGGTGCTGATGGAACACAGCGACCTGGGTGCCGGGTTTCAAATAGCTATGAGTGATTTGAAGATCAGGGGTGGAGGAACTATTCTGGGAGCTTCACAGTCCGGCCATATTGCCGCAGTAGGATACGAAATGTATTTAAAGCTTATGGAAAACGCAGTATCCGAACTGAAGGGCAAACCTGTTATAGAATCCCTGGAACCGGAAATTAATATTATAATATCTGCTTTTATACCTGAGTCTTATATACCTGATATTGATCAAAGACTTTCAGCTTACCGCCGCCTGACCAAAATGACTGAGTTAAGTGAGATAGGGGATTTCAAAGCTGAACTGGTTGACCGTTTTGGCGCTTTGCCTCGGGAAGCAGCCAATCTTCTTTTAAAAATCATGCTGAAAGTGTTATCAGTAAAAGCCGGGGTAAAGCGGCTTGACCTGACAGGGGGTAAGCTGGTGCTGCATTTTTCAGCAACGCATCAAAAATATCCGTCGGGCATTGTTGATGTTGTTGTCGCAAATAAAAGGCTTTATGAGTTTTCGCCGGACTATGTTTTTAAAGCCAGGCTTTCTAACACCAGCTTTAACGGTCTTGTGGCGCAAGTCAGAAAAATCTTGAAAGAAATTGCACAACGTGTTAACGATTAAAAGTTTTGTATAAAGCAGGAGATCTTCAATTAAAAATGAACTACTTAAAGAAAATAATCACGCTGGCAGTTTTGTTATTAACTGTTTGTGTTTTAACATCATGTCCGAAACCGGAACCAAAAGATCAGGATGAATACTTGATTCGGGTTGGTCAAAGAGTTGTAACAGTGCTTGATTTCCATAAGGCTTTTGAAATCGCCGAAGCGGCTTTTCCGCATAACGTTTTACAGGACTCATCTGTATTAAAAGAAGCCAAAAAAAGGCTTTTAAACCAGATGACCGAAGAGATGGTTCTTCTTGAAAGAGCAAAAGAATTGGGTGTTTCTATTCTGGAATCAGAACTTGATAAAAATATAGCTCAAATAAAAAGCGATTATCCTGAAGGCGTTTTTGAAGAGCTGTTACTTGAATATGCTGTTTCCTATGAATCCTGGAAAAAAGGGTTGAAAACGCGAATGCTGATAGAAAAACTGATAGAAAAAGAACTATCAGCCCGGATAGTTATTACCGCTGATGATATTTCAAGGTATTATGAAGAGTATTATAAAGCGTCCAATGTTAAGCCGGATTTGGCAAACAGGTCAAAGGATTTGAACGAAAAGATAGTAAAACATTTACGCAGAAAAAAGATAGAAGAAATTTATAAATCGTGGATAGAAGAAATACATAAAAGATTCCATATTGAAATTAATGAAAAGCAGTGGGATAAAATTCTTTCTTCATAAAATGCAGAAGTAATAGCGAATTTTTTGTGATAAACCAAAAAACATTAAAACATCTTATATTTTGTACGGTTTTTACAATTTTATTATTTTGCTGTTGTTTTTCCGATATTCAAAAGGCCTTGGGGGCTGAAGTCGTTGATCGGATTGTAGCGACAGTAAATGATGAAATTATCCTGCTTTACGATTTAAACCAAACGATTAGACCCCATGTCGATCGCATTAAGGCATCTAATTACTCATATGAAAAAGAGCGTCAAATGCTTTTTAAACTCAGGGAGGATGCCCTGAACATGCTTATCGAACGAGAACTTATAGGTCAGGAAATAAAACGGTATAAAATATCCGTAAGCCAGCAGGAAATAAACAATGCAATTGAGATGCTGAAAAAAACAAGATTTATCACAGACGAAGAGTTAAGGGAGGAACTAGAAAGACAGGGACTAACTATAGAAGAGTATCGTAAGGAAATAGAAGAACAGATTCTCAGGGAAAGGCTGATAAGCCTTGAAGTAAAATCAAAGATTGTAATTACATCGGAAGATATCAAGACGTATTACGAAAATCATAAAGATGTATATTCCGGGAAAAAGAAATATCACCTGAGAAATATTATTATGAAAGTTGCCGCAGATGCAGATGAAACAGAAAAGCTTATGATATTTAAAAAAATAGAGGCTGTTTTGAGTGAGCTGAAACAGGGAGAACCTTTTGATAAACTGGCAAGAATTTACTCTGATTCACCACTATCTTCTGAAGGAGGGGATTTAGGCATGTTTGACATTAAAGATCTTTCACCCCTGTTGCAAGAGGCGGTAAAAGTACTTAAGGAAGGTGAATATACTCCCGTACTTGATACGGACCAAGGATATCAGATTCTTTATGTTCAGGAAATACAAAAATCTCCGGGAAAAACCCTTGAGGAATCAACCCCTGAGATTTCGCAGAAACTATACCAAGATACTGTTAACATAAAGTTTGCCTCATGGCTTAAGGATCTGAAAAGTCGATCTCATATTAAAATTATAAGGTAAAGATCCGGGTCCAGAGGGCCCGGCCTTGATTACCCCTGTAACGGGTACCGTCATAAACGCCACACGTTGCGTGTTACGGGTTGCGGGTCCAAAAAAATCGAGGAACGAATCACGAAGAACGAAACAAATTCAAGTGCTTGTATGAACAAGATAAATAAGATATATTAACATTTTTACTATTTAAAAATTAGATAGAATTCATTTCATCACTCGTAACTCGCAACTTGCAACCCGTAACATGGGTTAATCAATTAGGCATAGCCGTTTGTCTCTGACCTGGTCCATATAACCAGGTATTATTTACTATAATAAATCAGCGATATGACAACAGACAAGAAATCACTTTCATTTGGGCGCTATCTTCAGGATATACGGCTTGCGAAGGGTATAAGCCTTGAAACCGTGTCAGAGGAGACCAGAATCAGGATGGATAATCTTCTTCTTCTTGAAGGGGAAAATCATGATAAGCTGCCTGATGAGGTTTTTGTAAAAGGGTTTTTACGTGCCTTTGCAAAAGCAATCGACGCGGATGGGGATGAAGCAGTTCGGCGCTACCAGATACGACTTAAGGTCGTTAAGAAGCTTGCGAAGTCAGAAGCCGATTTAAAAATGCCTGCTGGAAAGTTCTGGCGGCGTTTATTGTTTTGCATCGGAGCATTATTATTTCTTATCGTTCTCTCTATTTTAGCTGCATCTGTTTTAAAAAAAGGATCTTCACCAACCGAACTGTTGAAAGAAAATATAGAGCAACCGGCAGATATTGAAAACGAGAGGGAAGCAACTTTTGAGCCTCAATATGATACTGAACCCGCAATCGTTCAGATGAATAATAAGTCGGAAAAGCTAATTCTAAAAATAACGGCAATTGAAGAAACCTGGATGAAGATTATTATTGATGGTAAAAAACCCAATGAATATTATTTAAAAGCAGGCGATCAGGTGGAGCTGGAAGCAACTTTGGGCTATAATCTTTTTATCGGAAATGCGGGTGGGGTCCGATTGCTGCTAAATAGCGAATCCATAGAAGTTCCAGGAAAGAGCGGACAGGTTGTTAATTTAAAGATTCCGTAACATTGATGGCGTCGTAGAAAGTCCCATCGACTGCGTTGCATCGGTTTTTCAGACACTCGGCATACTACATGTATTGCCTTGTCCCTGAAAAACCGTTGCGCCTTTTTATCCCGCTGATTTTTAGCGGGGGTATATGAAACTTTCTACTTAGCACCCCAAGGGCATTTCTTGCAGGCACCATCAACGTTACTTATTACAAATAACTTAATCATAATATCTTGATATGATAGATAAGTTTATTTCGTCCACAGGCGCGCGAAGCGCCTTTATTAGCTTTTTACGAGTTCATAAATATCTGGAAAACTATGCAAGGTGATCGAAACAAAATACTTGTTGACAGCATAAAGCGACTGCTTAGACGTGGAGCTATCTCCCATCTTCTCAATATTGTGAACAAAACACATGCAGCCGACCTGTCGGCTGTGTTCCCTTCTTTATCCCTTTCCGACCAGCACAGACTCTTTGAAATGATAAAGGACACAGAACAAAAGGGTGTCCTTTTCAGCGAGCTTGAAGAAGATATCTTTTTAAATTTTGTTGAAGGGATGGACTTAGACGAGATCGTCAAAATCCTGGAAAGGATGCCTGCTGACGATGTAGCAGACCTGATTGGACGTTTGCCCGATGAAATGTCTGATACCATCCTTGAAAAAATGAAAAAGGAGGGATCAGAAGAGGTTGAAGGCCTCCTCCGGTATGATGATGATACCGCAGGTGGTATCATGGTTCCTGATTTTATCGCCTTGAAAGAGGATACAACAGCAAAGGAGGCAATCGAGTCGCTGCAAAAAGAGCATCAGGATGTTGAAATGCCCTTTTATCTTTATGTGGTTGATGAATATGGCAAGCTAACAGGCGTCAGTTCATTAAGGCAACTCGTTGTCGTTCCCCCTGAAAAACCGCTTAAAGATTTTATGACAATGGACGTTTTTTCTGTTCAGACAGACATGGATCAGGAAGAAGTAGCAAAAATCGTCGCCCGTTATGACATCCTGGCCGTACCTGTACTTGATGAAACAAACAGACTTGTAGGTATTGTCACTGTAGATGATGTTATTGATATTTTCAGGCAGGAAGCGACAGAAGATATACTGAAAATGGCAGGTGTCGGAGAAGAATTTGTTGAAACCAAATCAGTTTTAAAAAGTACAAGAATACGCCTGCCATGGCTTTTTGCAAGCTGCATCGGAGGAATGATTGCCTTTTTTATTATCAGCCATTTTGAGGAGAGCTTAATCAGATATGCTTACCTTGCAGCGTTTATTCCGGTTATCATGGGAATGGGTGGAAATATCGGTACTCAGTCTTCCACCATTGTTGTTCGAGGACTTGCCACCGGACGTATTAACACAAGAGATATATGGACTGTTGTATTAAAAGAACTGGCTGTGGGTTGTATCCTGGGACTGGTCTATGGTTTTCTGATTGCTGCTGTTGCCCAAATTCAATACGGCACGGCGGCTTTCGCCATATCGGTAGGCCTTGCAGTTATTTCTTCCATGGCTGTTGCCGCACTGGTTGGGTCGCTTGTTCCAATGGCCTTTGCGAAAATAAATATTGATCCGGCAGTAGCTACAGGCCCTTTTGTTACAACAGCAATAGACGTAATCAGTGTTTCTTTTTATTTTATTATAGCCACAGCTCTTCTCGGTATATAGACACATGTCGGCTTTTTCTACCCCCGCCATTATGCTTCGACGCATCGAGTTTGGAGACTACGATTTTATCATTACTTTTTTTACGTTAAATCAGGGTAAAGTTTCTGTTATTGCAAAATCCGCAAAAAAAAGTACCAAACGGTTTTCAGGCATTCTTGAACTTTTTTCTGTTTTAGATATAGTATATGGTTCATCCCATGGCAAAGGACTTTATGTATTGCAGGAAGCGGCATTAAAGCAGCCTTTTTCAAAAATCAGGGCGGATATAAAAAAAACTGCATATGCGAGCTATTGGGCTGAGCTTATCAATGCATGGATGGAAAAAAATGAAAAACAATCCAGGCTTTACTATCTGTTGAAGTATGTACTCGGTGAACTCGATTTCGGGAACACGCCTGAAGCAGTGTTGAGTATCCTGTTCCAGATGAGATTTTTGGCTATTTCAGGCCATAGCCCTAATTTAATGCAGTGCAGTATGTGTAAGACGCAACTGGAAGAAATAAAAAAGGGGAGCATAATCTTCGATCTTGCAAGGGGCGGCCTTGTTTGCGAAAATTGTTCTCAAAATATTTCAAAAAGGATAGTTCTTTCAAAAGGAACAATTAAACAGCTTCTCTGGATCGAAAAAGGAGATTTAACAAAGGCAAAAAGGATCAGATTTACTCCTCAAGCCTCAAATGAAGGGCTTAAGTTTCTGGAAGCTTTTGTCCCTTTTCACTTGGGGAAAGAACCCAAGAGCCTGAAATTCCTTCGTCAGATAAGGGCTTAGGACGAGTTACGCGTTACGGGATGCGGGATACGAGTTGCGGGTTGCGGAGTACGGGTTTCGGGTTATAAAATATGAATATCGAATATCGAACAAGGAATATCGAACCGCAAAAGTAAGGAAAAACACTTCGACATTCGATCACGCCTGTAGCGTGATTCGATATTATGCGGTTCAATAATCAATAATCTCATAAGTTAATGACATTGACTCGCAACCCGTAACTCGCATCACGCAACTCGTACCCCGCAACCCGTAACATCATTATTCAACCCAAAAAAAATGTACCGGCTGAGAACGGTAACAATTTATCGACAGGATGTTACTAAACGCCTATTATGCTTTCTATTTTAAGAAAAAACCTTGAAAAAAAACCGGTGGAAGTTTCTGTTCCTTGCAGAATCGATATGGGCGGAACCCTTGATATCGACACCTTTGCTTACCCGCTTAGACATCTTTTGCCGTGTACTTTTAATATAGCGCTGGATATCAGGACGCGTGTAAGCCTTTTTCCGTTTAAAAAAGACCGGGTAAAAGTTACATCAAGAGGTTTTAAAAGCGCAGAGTATTCTCTTAGCAAAGCTCCCTTTGACCACCCGCTGGGACTGATGTTTGCAATTGCAGCCTATTTCAGAGCCGAAGGCGTTCATATTATAATCGATTCGTCATCACCGCCGAGAAGTGCCTTGGGAGGCTCCTCTGCTGCTGCAGTAGCTCTTGTCACAGCGTTTTTAGCAGTTTCAGAAAAAATGGCTATTACACCAAAATTCAGAAAAAAAGTTGCGCTCCTTTCGCATGCACTTGAGGAGAGCGTAGCAGGAGTTCCATGTGGACGGCAGGACCAGTTGGCAGCTGCTTTTGGCGGTATTAATGCATGGCACTGGCAAACCGGCAATGAAGGGCCTCCTTTCATAAAGGAAACCATTCTAAAAAAAGTATATTTTAAAAGACTCGAAAAACATCTGTTATTAGCATACTGCGGTGTTCCCCATGAGTCAAAAAATGTTAACGGGATTTGGGTAAGTCAGTTTTTAGCAGGCAGATATCGCAGGCTTTGGGAAGAAATCACAATAAATACAAAAAAGTTTGTTGACGCGTTGGCCGTAAGAAATTATAAAAAAGCGGTTGCGCCAATGAACAGAGAAATGGTTCTAAGGAGAAAGATGACTCCCGAGGTACTTGATGACATGGGGAAGAAACTCGTTGATTCAGCAGTTAAAAATAATTGCGGCGCCAGATTCACAGGAGCCGGAGGTGGCGGTTGTATATGGGCGCTGGGTGAAATAGATGACATTGACAAATTAAAGGTAATATGGAAAGAATCACTTGCAACCAAAAAAGGAGCCTGCCTGCTTGATGTAAAAATAGATTCTAAGGGGCTTTTGCAGGTTTAAGGCAGTAAGAATCGTGGAAAAGGATAAGGTTTTAATTGTCATATCGATGGGGCTAAGTGAATGGAGTATTCTTAAGTGACTAAAGTGCCTAAAGTGAGCTAAAGTGACTAAAGTTGTGGTGTCGCTCTACTCCAGGCTTCGCCTCTTGTCGCGGCGTAACCAAAGGTGAAGCCTGATTGGCTACGCCCCGGCAAGCCATCTTTTTATAAAAATAAAATAGACAGAATTCCTTAACTTTAGGCACTTTAGACACTTTAGCTCACTTTAGTCACTCTCATTTACTCAAGCAAAGCCAATTATCTCTGACCACGCCCAAAAGACGTGGTTTTAAAAATTGAACAAACAGGAGTAATGCAAATGTATTTTCAAGATGTTATACTATCGCTGCACAAGTTCTGGGCACGAAAGGGATGTGTCTTGGTTCAACCCTACGATTTAGAAGTGGGTGCCGGAACGTTTCATCCGACCACACTTTTAAAAGCCCTTGGTCCTGAACCATGGAATGTTGCTTATGTTCAGCCGTCAAGGAGGCCGACGGATGGTCGTTATGGTGATAATCCGAACCGGCTTCAACATTACTACCAGTACCAGGTAATTTTGAAACCTTCTCCTTTCGATGTTCAAAAGCAATACCTGCAGAGCCTGAAGGTTCTGGGGGTTGACCCGCTTGATCATGATATAAGATTCGTTGAAGATGACTGGGAGTCTCCTACTCTTGGTGCATCCGGACTGGGTTGGGAAGTCTGGCTTGATGGCATGGAAATTACACAGTTTACCTATTTCCAGATGGCCGGCAGTATTGAACTCAATCCGATCTCTGTGGAGCTTACATACGGACTGGAACGTATCACCATGTATCTGCAAGGGGTAGATAATGTATATGATCTGAAGTGGAACAAAGATGTCACTTACGGAGATGTGCATCACCAGCAGGAAGTTGAGCAGTCAACGTATAATTTTGAAAAGGCGGATGTTGATACACTCCTGGATCTTTTTAATAAGTACGAGGCTGAATCCCTGCGTATAATCGAAGATGCGCTGGTTCTTCCGGCCTATGAGTATTGCCTGAAATGTTCACATACTTTTAATCTTCTTGATGCTCGTGGGGCAATAAGTGTCACGGAGAGAACCGGTTATATCGGCAGGATAAGGAACCTTGCAAGAAGGTGTGCAGAAGAATATCTAAAACAGAGAGAAGCTTTCGGGTTTCCGTTGTTGAAAAAATGATGATGGGGTAAAAATGGAAAATCTATTACTTGAGATAGGGGCAGAGGAGATTCCGGCAGGATATATTGAACCGGCTTTAAAAGCGCTTTCTTCAAATCTTTTAAAAAAAATGAGCAATGCGCGGATTGATTATGGGAACTTGAAAATATATGGGACTCCAAGGAGGCTTGCCGTAAAGGTAGAAAATGTTGCTGCCAGGCAAAAATCCATAAAAATGGAAATTACAGGGCCTCCACGCCGGGTCGGATTTGATGAAAAGGGCAGACCTACAATAGCTGCTAAAAAATTTGCAGAGAAAATCGGGGTTCCATTAAGTAAGATAACCGTCAAGGAGACCAAAAAAGGTGCATACCTGTGCGCAAAAAAGACGGAAAGAGGTGTTTCCTCGCGTAAACTTCTCAGCAGTATTCTGCCCGAAGTGATTCTCTCAACTCCGTTTCCCAAGACTATGCGATGGGCGAACCTTTCCATTGCCTTTGCACGACCGATTCATTCAATCGTCGCTCTCTTAGGAAACAAGATCATTTCCTTTAAGCTGGAAAACATTAAAAGCGGGCGATACACATACGGACACAGCTTCATGAATCCGGCCCGTGTGAAGATCAGCAACTCTGACGATTATGTTGAAACAATGCGCAGTGTTAATGTGCTTGTCGATATCGAACAGCGCAGACAACTCATTGAACGTGAAATCATCAAGGCTGCGGAAAGTGCCGGGGGCGAGGTCCTGTCGGATGAAGGACTACTCGACATAGTGACCAACCTTGTTGAATATCCTGTGCCGGTAGTGGGAAAGTTTGAAAATAAATTTCTTGATCTTCCCAGCGAAATTCTTATTACCGCTATGAGGGAGCATCAAAAATATTTTGCGATAATAGATAAAAAGGGTAAACTCATGCCCTGTTTCATCGCTGTGAATAATACCATTACAAAGGATATGGATCTGGTTGCAACAGGACATGAAAGGGTAATCAGAGCGCGCCTTGCAGATGCTCAATTCTTTTATGATAGCGATCTGGAAGTGTCTAACGAAAAGCGTGTGGAAAAATTAAACGGCGTTCTTTTTCAGGCAAAGTTGGGGTCTATGTATGAAAAAATTGTACGGGTTCGCAGTATTGCTGAATCTATAGCAGAAAGTGTTGACCCAGGTCTTAAGTTAGAAAACGGTACGCCTGATTTTAAGATGCAGGCAGCAAGAGCTGCAACGCTGTGCAAAGCTGATCTTGTGAGCCATGTGGTAGTTGAATTTCCGAAACTGCAAGGTGTTATGGGACGGGTTTATGCAGCAATTGCAGGAGAGCTCCCTACGGTTTCTACCGCCATTGAGGAACATTACAGACCTACCCGATCAGGAGGAGCGCTTCCGGAAACAATTACGGGTGCCATCCTTAGTATTGCCGATAAGATCGATTCAATTTGCGGCTGTTTCAGTGTGGGCCTTATTCCCACCGGTGCTTCAGATCCATATGCATTGCGCCGCCAGGGCATAGGTATTATTCAGATCATTAATGATAAAGGATTTTTATTTTCAATAGGAAGTATAATTGAAAAAAGTTTAAATCTATTCAGCGCAAAAGGGATAAAGGTAAAAGACGATGTATCTGAAAAGATTTTCACATTCCTCAAAAATCGCATAGCTCATCTCCTGGCTGAAAAAGAATATTCAAAAGATGTTATAGCCGCTGTTATCAGTGCTTCAGCAAATAATGTGCCGGATGTATGGAACAGGACAGTAGCGCTGGAAAGGCTTAAAGCCGAGGAAGATTTTGAGCCACTGGCAATTACATTTAAACGGGTTGTAAATATTATTAAAAAATCCGGTAATATCAAAACAGCGGACAGGGCTGGGGAAGTTAACGAAAAACTGTTCGAGCATGAAAGTGAGTTCGCACTTCTGTCCGCATATAAGAAAGTTGAAAAGAGTGTTTCAGATAAAATGACTAAAGGATTTTTTGACCAGGCTCTGCTTGATATTGCTTCACTACGTGATGTGGTGGATGCTTTTTTCGACGGGGTAATGGTTATGGCTGAAAACAAGAATATTCAAAACAACCGGCTGGCACTCCTTGGCCGGATTGTGGCGCTTTTCGGAAAATTTGCAGATTTTTCAAAAATTTCAACATAGGTCACATTTTTCCATTTATCTGATGAGCAGCCATTCTCTCTCTGACCAGTTGAAGAAACTCTTCGACTGCATTTTCATAATTATCCGACAGAAAACTCTCAATAACATTTAACTGGCTGCCATCATGATAATGTTTGGGAAATGTTGAGACGTTTCGCCATTTCTTATGAGTAGCGTTGTCATGACGATAGATAGCATCTCTGATATTACGTTGCTCCTAGTGATATGAATAACTGCCATCAGGTGAATACCATATATCTACAAAAGTATTGTCAATTAAATAAAATCGCAGCTTGCGAATTCGACCGGCCGCCCCCTGGATTAACTCAGAAGATTTCAAAATATCAGAAAACTTACGCTCAACATTTCCTTTTATTTTTCTATAATGCTCCGATATCATTTTCTATTTCTTTAATTTTCTGTTCAATATTCTTAACTTCAATTAAATCT
>JAUWOH010000112.1 GCA_030612225.1 Desulfobacteraceae bacterium | reverse complement strand
ATGCTTGAAAAATACAACGAGATTCTTTCCGGCGAGTATGCAAATATCTTAAAAGAGATTGAAAGAGATGCAAAAAAAGTTCTGCGTCACGGAGAATACCAGGCTATAACTAAAATCACCGGGCCGATAGCCTTAAAAAAGAAAAGGTTAGCTCCGTATAGTGCTGATACCCTGACAGAAAAAAGCAAAAAAAAATATATCAATATGTTAAGATCAATCAAAGACACGGATGTAATACGGGCGGCAAAAACCATCTGCAAGTTTTATCCATACAATACCGGATTTGTGAAAACAGCTAATAATAAGCTTTTGAAGAAAATTGAAATAAAATCAGACCAAAGTGACCACGTTGATGCTATATCGTGGCTTTGTAATATTCTTGGAACTTCACAAGACGTACGGTTTATATCTACCCTGAATAAAGTTGAGCAGGAGACCGGTAATGAAAAAATAAAAAAATACGCCGAGCTGAATTTAGCAAAATTGATGAAAATCAGTTTTTATCCTTTAAGCAGATTTTCAAGATGTATCAATGGCGAATGCATCAATGGCCTGGGAACAGTGATTCTTCCTGATAAAACAAAATATACAGGCGAATTTCAAAGGGGTTGGATGCATGGATATGGTGAAATAACCTTTCCTGACAAATCAGGTTATAAAGGCTCGTGGTCTAATGATAAAATTCATGGGGAGGGAGTAATCACATACCCTGATGGAGCTGTATATACGGGAAGAGTCGTTAGAAATGTAAGACACGGGTATGGTTATATGGTCTTGCCCAAGGGCATGAAATTTGCTGGAGAATTCAGAAACGACATGAGAAATGGCCCGGGAAAAAGGATTTTTCCGGATGGGACAACATATGAAGGAATGTGGAGAAATGGCCGTATTCGTGGCAAAGAAACAGTTTTTTCACCTCATTATGCAAAAACCGATACTACCACCCTGGTAAAAAAATCCTTTCCTGACGGTTCAAACTATATTGATACATTCAAAGACAGGTTACCTGCCAGACAGTTGAATGCCGAGCTTCGAATAGAAAAAGGCAACACCCTTTATTTTGCCGGTAATTATGAATATGCAATTACTTATTATGGCAAAGTTCTTGAACTGTTTTCAAATAATAAAACAGCATATATAAACATGGGAACAGCTTACGCAAAAAAGGGATTATTTATCAAAGCGATTGATAATTTCAGCAAAGCCATAGAGATTGACCCTGAAAATTCAGTTTCTTATAATAACAGAGGATTTGCCTGGGAAAAAAGAGGATACTATAATCGCGCTTTAAAAGATTTTAATAAAGCACTCAATATTGATCCCTCCAGTATAGACGCGTTAAACAACCGGGGATGTATATGGATTATAAAAGGTAAGCCGGACAAGGCTGTTAACGATTTTAATAAAATTTTAGAATTTGATAAAAAAAATGATATTGCCTACTACAATCGTGGGTGTGCATGGGTTGAAAAAAAGAGAATCAAAAAGGCGCTAAATGACGTGCAAAATGCACTTAAACTAAAACCAGATGATAGTAGATATAAAAACTTTCTTGCATTGCTGAAAGAAAAGGCCTGGGAAAAGTAGTTATTAAACTGGTGTGACACATTCAGTGGTGATGATGTGAATGATCGTGATCTCCGTGATGGTGCTTCAAAGGCCCGCCAAGCAATTTAAGGGCATCCAGGAGATGATTATTGACAGCGGACATTTCCTCAACAGCCGCATTAATTTTTGAAACAGCCTCTTTAGATCCAAAGTTTTCAGCACGCTCAGCCCACTCTTTATACTCCTGTGCATGTTCTCCGTTATGGTTTACCCAGTGAGACAAAAGAATTCTCATTTTTTCATGATCAGTAATTGAACTCATAGTTCCTCCATTACCAGTAAAGGGTCTTTTCTTTTTTTTTAGTTTTTGGGGGAGAGACTTCAATGACTTTATTGAACTTAACACCAAAACCGGCGCCTGGAATAAGCCTTACGATTTTTCCGGAAACCTTGATATGCTCCCCCGGTTCCGGAAGTTCAAAAGTCAGAATAATTCTTTGTCCCTCGGAAAAAGATTCGCTTGTTTCTATAAACATGCCACTTGCACTCAGGTTTTGAATGAAACCTCTAAATATTCGCTCATTTAAAACAAAGTCAACTTCATTTTTATAATCTTTCCTGGAAAATTCTCTATTTCCTTTTTTATATTTTTCTTCCAGTTCGTTAAGAAGTGTTTGGCGGTCCTTAACGCTCATTTTTAATATTAAATCAACCAGGCGGGTTGTTATAACGGAAATATTAGGCCTGTTAGATTGTTTTCTCAAATCAGCCATTTGCCTGCCATACCTTAATTGACGGTTTTGTAAAAAGTCTCCCGCTTCAGTTCAGCGGGACGTTAAGTTGCATTTCGTAATCATTCAACGCACGATCAGTACTCCTCATGATTACAAAATGTGCACGCCCTTCTTGTCCCGCTGCTTTTTAGCGGGGGGATTTGATCCGCCTGTGGCGGATTACGAAACCGTCTAAATTGAAATATTCTTAGGAATTACCAGGCCAATGGTTAAATTTTTCAATGAACCCGAAATCCCACTTTTTGCAAGAAACCGTAAACCTGTGAACGATCACAGCGGTTTAGTGTTTTTTCTATAACAAAACAGCATCGTTTGTCAAATATCTATCATTTCCAATATGGAAATAATCTTTTCTCCAAATTCATTTTTCTGCCAGTTTTTCATTCCTTTTATGGTTTCTATTGATTTCCTGTCCTTCGGGTTTTCCAAGGCAATAGCGGTCAAAAGGGCATTATTAAAAAGTAGGGAAGGATCTATTTTTAGTTTATTTGCAACAGTATCTCTCCACGTCTTAATCTCTTTTACTCTTTTTGGAACTTGCGGAGGAAGCGGCGAAAACTTTTTGTGGGGGTAAAAAGGGAGAGAATCCTCGGGTACCCTCAAAGTATTGTCTATTATATCTATTACAGCATCTCCATGTATCCTGATCTGCCCTGGGCTGAGTGCTTTTGTCTTTTCCACCCGGCTTAAACTAACAGGTTTTGTGGTTGCCAGTTTCATGAGCGAATTGTTGCCGATAATCTTAAAAAGCGGTCTGTCTTTTTTATTTGCGATTTTTTTTCGATACTGGAGAAGAGCCTCAAGAACCGCAAGACTTCTTGAATCTAGTCGACCGGCGCCGTTAAATTTAAGATAAAGAGGTTTATGGTTGGTTGAAGCAGGCCGGACTTTGCTTAAATAACGGCATTCTTCATTTACCCAGGAAAGGCGTCCAAGTTTTTTTAACTTTTCTTCAAGAATTTTTGCAAGAGGGATAAGATAGAGAGTATCTTTTGCAGCATATGCCATCATATCCCCCGATAATGGCCTTTTGGACCAGTCTTTTCTCTGATATCGCTTATCAAGGCTAACCTTGAACCATTTTTTTACAGCCGCTTCAAGGCCGGTTCCACTGATACCGAGAAACATGCACGCAAGCTGGGTATCAAAAAGATTATTTATATTAATTTTAAAATCCCTGTAAAGACTGCGAACATCGTAGTCGGCTCCGTGAAAGATTTTTTTAATGCTCCGATTTTCAAAAAGCGGCTTAAGAGGTGACAAATCGTGAATTTTTAAAGGATCGATTACAACGTTTATATCATGTGTTGCCATTTGAATCAGGCAGACTTTTTCTTTAAAATGATACATGGAATCGGCTTCCAGATCAACGGCAATGGCTTTTTCTTTCTTAAAAAGATCTGCAACCGTTTTAAGTTCTAGAAGAGTTTCTATTAGCCGGTAGTTACGATTAATATTTTTGCTCACTTTTTATCTTGACCGGGAAGGTCATTTCTCCTAAATATAAATGTTTGGCAATAGTCTCAATTAATACAAAAAGGTGAATAAATAATGTTGAACATAACATTTCCTGACGGCAATATAAAGAGTTTTAAAAAGAATTCCACAGGACTGGACGTGGCAAAGGGTATTTCAGAAGGTTTTGCAAGAAATTGCGTTGCCATGGAATTAGATTCCGAAATTGTTGATTTAAGCACAAAGATAACCCGGGACGCTAAAATCAGGTTTATAACAACAAAAGACCCCGAAGCACTTAAGATTCTTCGCCATAGTGCAGCACATGTCATGGCGCAGGCAATTTTGCGCCTTTATCCTGGTGCAATGCTTACCATAGGACCTGCGGTTGAGGATGGTTTCTATTACGACATAGACATGCAGCCGGTTTCCAAGGACGATTTCCCAAAGATAGAAGCGGAGATGAAAAAAATCATCAAGGAAAAACTTCCTGTTACACGCAGGGAAGTTTCTAAAACCGAGGCCCTCGAATTTTATAAAGATGAGCCTTATAAACTCGAAATGATTTCTGAGTTGGATGATGACACTATTTCATTTTATAAGCAGAGTGAGTTTACAGATTTGTGCCGCGGTCCGCACATCCCCCATACAGGGTTTGTTAAAGCCATAAAACTAATGAAAGTTTCCGGGGCATACTGGAGGGCTGACCAAACCAAAGCCCAGCTCCAGCGTATATATGGCACTGCATTTTTCAACAAGAAAGAGCTTGCAGAACATATCAATTTTCTTGAAGAGGCAAAAAGGCGCAACCATCGTAAAATAGGGGAAGCCATGGAACTGTTCAGCTTTCACGATGAAGCGCCTGGTATGCCGTTTATTCATCCTAAGGGAATGGTTATCTGGAATATCCTGATTGACTACTGGCGGGAAGAGCATCTTGCAGCCGGTTACACTGAAACAAAAACACCGATAATGCTAAAGCGCAGTCTGTGGGAACAAAGCGGTCACTGGGATAATTACCGGGAGAATATGTATACTTCCGTAGTTGATGAATACGATTATGCTATCAAACCGATGAACTGCCCGGGGGGTATGCTGATCTACGGAAATCGTCCCCATTCTTACAGAGAACTGCCCATAAGAGCGGGTGAAATCGGGTTGGTACACAGGCATGAACTCAGCGGTGTGCTGTCCGGCCTGTTCCGTGTTCGAGCATTTCATCAAGACGATGCTCATCTATTCATGACTCCGGATCAGATCCAGAATGAAATTATCGGAGCCTTATCGTTGTCGGAACGGATTTACGGAACCTTCGGGCTTGGTTTTAACCTGGAACTTTCTACGCGTCCCGAAAAATCTATCGGAACCGATAAACAGTGGGAGGTTGCCACAAAGGGCCTCCGCTCCGCTCTTGCCCTCTATGGGCAAGAATATATACTCAATGAAGGGGATGGTGCCTTTTATGGCCCTAAGATCGACCTTCACATTAAAGACGCCTTAGGTCGCACATGGCAATGCGGCACGATTCAGCTCGACATGTCATTGCCGGAAAGATTTGATCTGTCTTATATAGACAGGGACAATGAAAAGCACCGGCCGATCATGATACACAGGACTATTTTCGGTTCCATCGAAAGATTTTTCGGAATATTGATAGAACACTTCGCCGGAAAGTTTCCCTTATGGATAGCCCCGGTCCAGGTAGTCATCCTGCCAATTAATGACGATCTCGTGCCATACGCTACCCAGTTGGGGAACAATCTTACAAAGTCAGCCCTGCGAGTCGAAATTGACAGCAGAACCGAGAGCCTGAATAAAAAAATTCGTGATGCACAACTTAATAAAATTCCCCTTATACTCACAATCGGTAAAAAGGAAAAAGAGTCGAAAACATTGTCAGTCAGAACCTTAGACGGACAAGTCAAATATGGGATTACCCATGAAGATTTTATAGGAAGGGTCCTTGCACATATAAATCAGCGAAAATTAACGCTTGATATTTTTAAAGATTAGGCAGGGCCAAAACATAATAACAAAAAAACAATTACGAAAACACGAAAGATAGAAAGCACGAAATAAAAATCTTTTCGTACTCCGCATAAGCGGGATCTACGGCTTTCGTGATAATCCAATTGAGCAATTTGATTAAATTTTTCCGATACTGGTTTCCCCTAATAATTTACTGTATTTTTATTTTCATACAGTCTTCCTTTCCATCAATTGAAAGCATTCCTGAGCTGCCATACATAGACAAACTGCTTCATTTTTTTGCCTATGCAGTTCTAGGAGCCCTTTTCCTCAGGGCATATAAGACTTTGCAAATCAGAAACAACCTCAAACTCTTGATAATACTCAGCGTACTGTCATCAAGTCTTTATGGAATGAGTGATGAACTCCACCAGTATTTTGTTTCAAGCAGAAGTGCTGAATGGATGGATATTCTTGCAGATATTTTCGGAAGTATTTTTGGAGTCTTTATTTATCAGTATATCTCAGCAAGATTCACTGACAACCGGTTTAATCACTGTTCCCCTAAATAACTTCTAAACTTAATGGGGATGAGGAACGAACACCGTTTTTTGCATTCGAGTGAATTTACCTTGTCAGACGTTACTGTTCCATGTTCGATTACCAGCGGTTATAAATGGTATAAGACAAGGGATTATCCAAAAGAAAGAGGTCCATTTCAATCCCATGTTCTCTAATCCGCCATATAGGTAGATACACAAGGCAATTGAAATAAAAAACAGCAGATAAATTGGTAGCATCAATTTCCAATATTTGGTATTTGGATGCTTCCAGGGTGCAGTCGAAATAATGGCTATAATTGCTACCAAAAATACCATTATTCCTATCATTCCATCGCGAATTTTGTCTTGAAATAGCCAAACGACAGATAGCAAACCCAGCCAAATAAAACCTCCAAGCCAGCCAGCGATCCATCCAATTATTTCGCCTTTACGATTCATTGCTTTATCCTTTGTGCCTGGCATGAGTGTGCAGCCTTGATAAATATGAGGCATTCTTTAAAGAGAAGGCCTGCCGGCTTTTTTCTGTCCACCTCAATGCTCTTGTTCTATGGTTTTATTTCAACTGGAGTTTCGACATCTACAGCATTCCAGATTTCGTCCATGGCACAGTTGGATACCGCTATACAACCGCCAGTCCAATTGAACCATTGTGTAATAAATGATAACCATCCGAAACCGTTTTTCTGACCATGTATCATTATTTGCCCTCCAAGGTTAACCTTTTTTTCCTTAGCTCGCTTTTTGTCGTTATCATTTGGATAAGAAATATGTATAGCTTTATAAAATGAACTATTTTCTTTCTTATAATCGAGAACGTATTTTCCTTCTGGTGTTCGCTCATCGCCTTTCTGCTGCTTGTGCCCTTTCGGATTTGCTCCAAATGCAATATGGTACTTTTTAAGTACTATACCATTTTTCTTCAAGTAGAGTTTTGACTCAGATTTTATAACTAAAACCGAGTCAGCTTTCTCTATCCCAAATGAGATTGACGGTATCAGAATAAAAACTATAAGGAGTATTTTTCTCATATATTTACATATAATGTAAAACAAATATATTTTTCAAAATGAATAAGTTGCAAATCGTCACCGCTTTAAGCGTCCCTGAAGTCCGCCTGTGATTATATGTTCCTGCAATTATGACCATCCAACATCTTTCGGCTCAGTCAGTTTTCTTCTGGTAATTTTGGCAACCACACCAGCAACAAATGTTGGCGGAATGCCTTGGCAAAATTTTGTGAGCTTGAGAATCCACAATCTATTGCTATCGTAGTGATATCTTCATGTTGATTGGATAGAAGGCGGTTTGCGGCAAACTCAAGACGCAACCTCCGCGTGAAGCCGGCAACTGTTTCACCAACCACAGCCTTAAAAATCCTGTGGAAGTGAAACATGGAGAAAGAAGCCGCTCCAGCAACCTCTTCCAAAGAGAGATCTCGATTCAGATTCCCACTAATAAAATTCATGGCTTGGCAAACGCGCTTTCTGTAATCCATCGCGGTGTGCCGCATTACATTACCTCTTCTGGTATGTGCCATTTGAATCTCTTCTGTTATTGGTCGAACGCTGAAATCACCAGCCGCAAAGAAAAGACAGTTATTAATGATGGCGACACTCTTGAATCCACGATAAAAAAACGCCGACTTGCTGCGGTAGGGTGCATTTTAATGTTCGGCGCTATTATATTTAATATGCTGAATTTATGATAGAAATGGCCGATAAATTTCTATGCAATTGCTTCACGAATTGGACTAACACGCTCAATTTTTTCCATTCGCTTCGGGGAATGTAGTGCAGCCCATATATCATTTCGTTGCTGTAAATTAAGCCAAAAATTCGCTGTATTTCCGAATACTTTAGCTAACATTAAAGCCGTATCAACGGTTATAGATCTCTTACCGGTGCAAAGTTCATTTACAGTTCTACGACTGACGCCCATCGCAGAAGATAGTTGCCCCTGAGTAATTCCCAAAGGTGCAATAAATTCTTCGTTGATCATTTCACCGACACTGACGGGTTTACGTTTAGTTATAATCATTTTATACCTCGTTTATATGAATGATTATCAAGATAAATGCCATCCGCCTCTCCGTGTTGATCATCCCAAGTAAAAATTAAAAGCCATTGATCATTGACACGTATGGAGCATTTATCTTTTAATTTGCCAGATAATTTTTCAAAATGATTGCTGAGTGGACTTCTCAAGTCAGCATAATTCGTTGCATCATCCAACAGTTGTAATTTCCTAAACAATCGTGAACGAATATCAGTGGGTATTTTTTTTGCCTGAATGTCCTCTACGAAAAACTTTCGTAACCAATTATCACGGAAATTCTTAATCATAGTTACAATGTAACGCACAAGGTTACAAAAGGCAAGCAATAAGTTTATTTTTTAATTAATCCAATCGCCGAACAGCCGGCATAAGGCGCGGCGGCTTTTTGCCGTCGCCCTTAATGCCGTGGTTGTGTGCCGGGCACGGCACACGTTCTTAAGGGTGAGCCTATACGTTCCAGTTATGGAAGTCAAGGCAAGTCCCAAGCCCAGCCAGATGGAGGCGAAGGGCATAGTGTTATCACAACGGGGTATCCGGTGACGGTGCC
>JAUWOH010000156.1 GCA_030612225.1 Desulfobacteraceae bacterium | reverse complement strand
TCTGAGGGTCATGAAGTACCTCATAAGCCTCGGCAGCTTCTTTGAAACTTTCTTCAGCTTCTTTATTCCCAGGATTTCTGTCAGGATGATATTTTAAGGCAAGCTTGCGGTAGGACGCTTTTATTTCACCATCAGCAGCGTTACGGCCCATACCAAGCACTTCGTAATAATCACGTTTGTTCGTCATTTGGTTTCCTGATTTCGGGTTGGATATTTTTTAGGAGACAATCCTATACTTATTCAAAGATTTTTTACGAATTCATCAACATATAAATGTAATGCAAAAAGCGTGGTTGTCAATTGCCAAGCTCAATATGTCTGAGTTAGACGTGCCTTAAAAACGGATTATCTGAATGCGGTTTTTCAAAACACTAAAATGTTACATTTTTTTTATATGTACAAACAAAAAACAGGCCAACACCCACACTCATCATAACCGCTCCCATAAGAAAAGCCTCTCGTAACAGGAACAAATCCATCATCATACCTGCAAATACAGAGCCTGTAAACATTCCAACACTGTGCGCCAGTGTTAAAAGAGCCATTACCGAACCCATGGCATGGGCTTTATTTCCTTTCAGGACAGCCAATGCCATAAGCGCCGGCATTGAAATGCCACCTCCGATGCCAAAGAGTATGCTGGCATAAAAAAGGCCCTGGGATGTGTTTGACCATTCAAAATATAACATGGCAAAAACAACTATAAAACCACCTGCTGCTATCATCATATTCTTATTTACACGGTCTGCCAGATAACCCATGGGCAGGTGTATCAATCCACTGATAAATACGCCCAGCATAACAAGAATTCCAATGGATGAACTAGAAAGGAAAAACTCAGAATCCGCCAGAACAGGCAGAAATCCCCATATTACACCTATACATAAAGTATATGCGAACCTGAAAAGGAAAAGTCCTGCTATAACCCTGTCCCGCAGCAAAATTTTCCATTCTGTAGGAGCCTTTCCTAAATAGCCAGCCTGTTCTGATTTTATAGGCGGAAGCAGAAAAAAGGCTAGCAAAAAACCGATAAAGGCAAGAAAACCCATACAGATAAAAGCGGCATTAAGACTCAGCTTGTCATTAATAATGCCTCCGATAACCGGCCCCAGGCTTAAACCGAAGAACATGGACATATTGAACAAACCCATACTGAAGCCTTCCTTACCTTTAGGTGTAATATCCCCAATATAAGCTTGGATAACCGGCATAAGCATGGCAGAGGCAATTCCCTGAAGAAACCTGGTAAATATAAGGGAGTTGACATCTTTAGAAAACATGAAGGCGAGCGAAATAATACTGTAAGCAAAAAGCCCGACAACTATGAACGGTTTTCGTCCCTTTTTATCGGAAAGCCTGCCGAAATATGGAAGAAAGAGAGCTCTTGAAAGGGAAAAAGCTCCGAATATCAGCCCTATGTATAAACCGTTTGCACCAAGTGTATGAGCATAAACAGGTAAAAGAGGAACGACGATACCAACACCTGTAACAGTAGCAAGCATTGAAAAGAAAAGAGTGCTGAATATGAGTTTATCCAATTTTTTCATCAATATCCAAATCTTCTTATAGCTTTTGTATCTTTGCTCCAGTTTTTCTGCACACGCACAAAAAGCTTTAAAAAGACTTTTGTTCCAAGCATCCGCTCGATTTCTTTGCGTGAGTCTTCACCGATTTTTTTCAGTTTGCTTCCTTTTTTACCGATGATTATGCCTTTTTGAGAATCTCTCTCAATGTGAATCGTAGCGTTAATTTCTACAAGTCCGCCACCTTTTTTTTCTGAAAAGGAGTCGACTGTCACTGCTGTTGAGTATGGTACTTCCTGGCCTGTTAACCGGAAAACCTTTTCCCTTATCATTTCAGCAGCAATAAAACGTTCCGGCAAATCCGTCAGAGTATCTTCAGGGAAAAATGGCGGTCCCTGAGGCAAAAGTGCTTCCATTGTGCCAAGAAGCTTATCAATCTGGTCACCATGTTTTGCGGAAATCGGGACAATCGTTTCAAAGGTATATTTTTTTGACCAGTTGTCTATGATTTCAAGAAGCACAGGCTTCTTTACCAGGTCTATTTTGTTAAGGGCAAGAATAACAGGTCTCTTTTGCTTCTTTAGTTTCTTTACAATATAGTTTTCCGAATCCGTATCAGAATTTGCCACATCAATAAGGATAAGGATTACATCCACATCGCCCATTGCTAAAAGTGCTGCATCAACGATTCTGACATTCAGCTCATCTTTTGCCCTGTGAACACCCGGGGTATCGATGAAAACAAGCTGCGAGAAGGGCCTGTGCACAACCCCAAGAATACGGTTGCGGGTAGTCTGGGGCTTTCTGGATGTAATTGATATTTTTTCGCCGAGCAACCGGTTTAATAATGTCGATTTTCCTGCATTAGGCGCTCCGACAATAGCAACAAATCCGGATTTAAAATCAGCAAACTTTTCATTTTTTTTCATGATGACAAAACAACTCCTTGACCATATTGGGCGAGGCCTTTGCAGATAAGCGCAGACTTCGAAAATTACCATTTTGCAAAGGTCTCGGTGAATTAGGCCTCTTTTAATGTTTATTCAATCGTACTTTTTCTGAGTTCATCACAATGCAAGTTTAAAAAACCTTGCGTTATTTCGATGTTTTGATATTATTTTCATATTGTTATAACAAAATCAAAACAATTATTAATTTGCGGCCTGTGTGGGTTTGCAACATATAGAAAAAGGTGAAAAGAAATGGAAAAAACCGCCAGACTTATAATTGATGGAAAGACCTATGAATTGCAGGTTGTTGAAGGCTCCGAAGGAGAAAGAGCCATTGACATATCGAGTCTTCGCAAAGAGACTGGCCTTATCACCCTTGATCCAGGCTATGCGAACACCGGTTGCTGTAAGAGTAGTATTACATTTATGGACGGAGAAAAAGGTATTCTGCGGTACAGGGGAATTCCGGTTGAGCAGCTTGCCGAAAAAGCAACATTCAAGGAGACCGCCTACCTGCTGATTCACGGCAAGCTGCCCAACACTAAGGAACTCAAGCGGTACTCAATGCTGCTCAATGATCATTCTCTTGTTCATGAAGACATGAAAGCTTTTTATACAAAGTTCCCAAGGGCTTCCCATCCAATGGGTATTCTGTCCGCCATGGTGAATGCCCTGAGGAGCTTTTACCCGGAGTTGAACAATCAGACGGAAGAGGAAGAGATCATGATCACCATGACTCGTCTAATGGCCAAAATCAGGACCATGGCGGCAATGTCGTACAAGATATCCAGGGGACACAAGGTGATTTACCCCAGGCCGGATCTAAGTTATTGTGAAAATTTTCTCAATATGATGTTTGATACACCTGTAATGCCATATAAAATCAATAGTTTGGAGGTAAATGCCCTTCGGGTGTTCTGGATACTTCATGCCGATCATGAGCAAAACTGTTCCACCTCCTCTGTGCGCATGGTGGGAAGCGCCCGTGTAAACCTATATGCTGCCATCTCCGCAGGCATTGCTGCCCTGTGGGGACCTTTGCATGGCGGTGCCAACCAGGCGGTTATCGAGATGCTTACCATGATCCATGATTCAGGAGGGGGCTATAAAAAAGCCATTGAAAAGGCAAAAGACAAAAATGATCCTTTCCGCCTCATGGGGTTTGGACACAGGGTATATAAAACCTATGACCCTCGGGCAAAGATTATGAAAAAGATGTGCGATGGTTTGTTGGAATCGTTGCATATTTCAGATCCGCTGCTGGACATTGCAAAGGAACTTGAAAACCAGGCCAGAAAAGACCCCTATTTTATTGACCATAACTTGTATCCAAATGTCGACTTTTACGCGGGAATTGTTTTGCGGGCCATCGGCATTCCCACCAACATGTTTACAGTTATGTTTGCCATCGGCAGGTTGCCCGGCTGGATAGCGCAGTGGAAGGAAAGTATTTATGATCCCAACTGGAAAATCAGTCGTCCCCGTCAAATATACACAGGACCGGTAAAAAGAGACTATGTTGCTATAACTGAGAGGGGTTAGAAGTCATACTTCTTTAATGACCCACTGCGGGGGTTTCATGCGGCCTGCGCTTACATCTCTCATTTGCACGCCATAGACTGCTTCAAAAAGAATACCGTTTAGATCGTAAAGCCATATATTAAAAGTAAAAAGGTCAATGGTAACATTAACGGAAAGTATCAGGCAGATATAACTATTTCCAGGCAGTGTAGGTTGAATGACAATTCGTTTGTCAAACCCTACGGGAAATCCGACAATAGCCAGATATCGTTGCCCCCATGCGCATGCTGCGTGAAAGGCCGCGTCAAGTGGAAAAGGAGAGCCCATTGGCATTTTTAAATTGCTTGTGGCGCTTTGTTTTGGAGCTTGTATGCTACCGATTGCTCCTTTTTCGGAAACAAACAAGGTATCACTGATATTATGATATGCGGGGCCAAAGGGGACAAGGTATTTGTAAAGCTTGTCCGACGAGATGTTAAACCCTTTTTTAATTTGGCCGGAAACAGTATCCAAAGAAAAAGTCTTGATATCTGATTTATCACCGGCAAATTGCATGACGGCGTGTTCTTTTACACGGGTGATACCGGCTTTTTTTGACCTTGTTTTTGTAATCAGTTTTGCTGTGATACCGCCGTTTTCATTCATTTCTATTTCATTAAAGGCTTCAACAATATTAGTGCCCGGAGCAGTATTTTGAGAAGTATACGGCTCAATATAGAAAAATTTATCAAACTTTGCGTTTTCAATGTATCGTATATCTGTGCCAGGCAGGTGCTTTTGAGTGGATACGGCAAGAAGCTGCATTGCTTCTACAGCAGGGAGTACTGCTTTTCCTTCAAATCTGTGATCCAGTAAATATGGATAGATTTCTATATCGAGCGGCAGCCTTGTGCTCATTTTTAAAACCACGTCCTTTGTGCGTGGTGGATTCTTTTCTTGTAACTCAGGTTGTGAGGTTCAGGGTTCAACGTTCAGGGTTAAGGGCAAAGAAGGCATTGAAGACCCAAAGTCCTCGTTTAATATGGTCATTTTCTCAAATAATTGCCGATTTGGCTCTAAACTTTGGATTAGGCCTGTCGAAGATGACGCTTTTCTTATAAATACACGTTCCAAACACAGTCCGGGAACGAAAATGAAACCTTGAACCTCTGAACCTTTGAACCCGTGAACGTCTACTATTTCGGGAAGACTTTCCATAAATGAAGGGTTTTTTCATCAATTCCAACCGGTGTTCCGGAGGCATTTGTTGCGCAATGACGGGTAAATCCTTTACAAACAATCTCATTGGATTCTTCATTTGTTATTATATAATCGAACTTAAGACGTACCCGCTCAAGATCTGAAGGATGTGTATATATGCACATGGGATCATCATAAAAGAGCGGAGTAAAATAACTGATTCCGATTTCAATGATAGGATATATAAAGCCGTTTTCCTCAATTTCACGATATGCATAGGCAGCGTCGCGCATCAAAGAGGCCCTTCCTAATTCAAAATATCTGAGATAATTCCCGTGATAGACAACCTGTGAGCGGTCTGTATCGGCATACAGAGTCCGTGTATTGCATCTGTGCCATACGAGACCACCGGTTTTATCTCTTACATACCGGTCATCGCCATCAAGTATATTAGGAATAAACGGTTTCGGTTTCATTTCAAACACCTTTAAAGACAATACAGCAGTTAGTACCCCCGAAGCCGAAGGCATTGGAAAGAAAGATTTCATAATTCTGCCTGCGGACCTTGTTGGGAACCACATCAACATCGGCTAATTCGGGATCCGGAATGTTATTAACAGTTGGAAGAATAATGCCTTGTTGCATAGCTTCAATGCTAAGGGCAGCCTCTATGGCAGCAGAAGCGCCAAGAGTATGTCCGATTTGAGATTTGTTTGAAGATATCGGCAGATTTTCCAGCCTTTTGCCGAATATTTTTCTTAAACAATCAATTTCAATTTTATCGCCTTTTTGAGTAGAGGTTCCGTGAGCATTAACATATGAAATATCTTCCGTCTGCAAACCGGCATCATCTATTGTTTCATTTATTGCATGGATAATAGTTTCAGGGTTGGGCAGGGTAAAATGATGAGCATCCGATGTCCAGCCTATTCCCATTACTTCGGCTTTTGGCGTCAGGCCGTAGGTAGAAAGCATATCTTCGGCTGCCAGCACAATAACTCCCGCACCTTCTGAAAGAACAATTCCTTTTCTGTCAATACTGAAGGGCCGGCAGGCCTGGGTCGGGTCATCATATGCACGGTCATTCGGACCTACTTTTATAGTGGCCAGCATGTTCGAAAAACCCTGGATAATTTCAGGTATAAGACAAGTATCCACTCCACCTGCCAGAACAAAATCGCAATCTCCATCTCTTATCATTCGAGAACCTATGCCGATGGCATGATTTCCTGAAGCACAAGCGCCCTGGGGAGAAAATATCGGACCTGTAAATCCAAGGAGCATTCCGGCCTTGCCTGCCGGCAGATTTGCACACAGATTAGGAAGCAGGTATGGACTCACTTTGTATGGCCCTTTATTCACATAATTATCCATTGCAATGCGGTAAGCATCCGTTCCATTCAATGCAGATCCGATGAAGCAGGCGGTCCTTGGCCCTGTATCCTTATTAATTTCCAACCCGGAATTTATCAGAGCTTCTTTGCAGACCGCCATGGTTAAAAAAACATAATCAGCATTCCAGTTATAGGCTTCTTTCCTGTCCATGAAATCAAGGGTCATGGGATCCCAGTCCGGGATCTCCCCGACAACATTGCTTCGTGATGTTGTTTCACATCGCGTCACCTTTCGAAAACCTGCCTCGCCATTTACAGCACGCTGCCAGGTTTTTTCAAAGGTTTTTCCAAGGGGTGTGGCTGCGCCGTACCCGATAACAAATACGCGTCTGTTTTTTGGTGCCTTCATAGATTGCCTGCTTTAATGAGCAGCCCTTCGGG
>JAUWOH010000471.1 GCA_030612225.1 Desulfobacteraceae bacterium | reverse complement strand
GATTCAACAAAGCTTAAATATTTCTTTACCCTTGCCCTATCTGCATCACTGCTGACAAGAAAAATGGTAAAGCCGGTAGTTGACCCCGATATTGATATCGACCTGATTTTTTTCAGCATATCCCTGGTATCATTATCATCTATACTGCCTGCAATAATTACCTGCACCGGCTTTGCCAGGGCAAAGTTCATTGTTACAAGCATCTGGGTGAAGGCTTCCGGGTTTTGCCTGATTTTTGGTACAAAAGATTTTAATGTTTTTTCAGCAGCTTTTTTAAAATCAGATCTATCACCATAACCGGATAGACGTAAAAAATTCAAGGTTGCCACACTGCCGGCAGCAGGAATTACGTTGTCGTGCTCTTCTTTAATCCTGATTATAAGATGCTTATCGTGGTTTGCTTCAGTCATAAAAAAGCCTCCGTGAAGCGAATCATAAAAACGGCTTAGCTGTTCATCGCCCAGCTCCATTGCCCAGTCGAGCCACTCGAGATTAAAATCCGACTCATAAAGATCGATAAGACCCTGGATCAAAAAAGCCCAATCGCCGGCCATACCCAAAACATGTGTTTCATTGCTACGCCAGCTCCTGTAAAGCTGCTTCTTTTCAGGATCGTAAAGGCGGCTTCGGATAAATTTGGCAGCTCGCTTTGCAGCATCTAAGTAAGAGTCATCTCCCAAAACCTGATATCCCCTGGCCAGTGCTGAAATCATAAGGCCGTTCCACGATGTAATTATCTTGTCATCCAGATGAGGTCTTGGCCGCTTTTTACGGACATCGAAAAGTATCTTTTTCCCATCAGCCAGTCTCTGTTCAACCTCTTTCAGGGGCCTGTTGAATTTTTGAGCGGTTTCATTAAGAGTATGTGCCATCCAGAGTATGTTTTTTCCTTTGAATTCATTAAAAGGATCATATTCCACATTTCCCTTACGTGATAAACCATAGCGATATGCAAAGAATTCCCCCATCTCACCGGTAAGAAGCGTTTCAATTTCTTTATATTTCCAGGCATAAAATGCCCCTTCGGCTTTTTCTTTGGTTTTTCCTTTTTTACTTATGTGATCAGGGTCCATATGATCAAGGTCTGGCGGAAAACTGTCAGCGTCTTCCGCCGAATAAAAACCCCCTTCAGGATGGGTCATATCGCGGAGGATATATTCTATAGTTTCACCGGTTATATGCTTAAAAAATGGATTGCCGGTAATTTGATATGCCTGAAGATAATTAATAATCAATTGGGCATTGTCGTAGAGCATTTTTTCAAAATGGGGAAGATGCCATTTTTCATCTGTAGAGTAACGATGAAATCCTCCGCCCAAATGATCGTAAATTCCTCCCTTTGCCATGGCATAAAGAGTATAAACAGCCATGTCCTTTGCCTCTTTTGCCCGCTTTATATCACTGCTCGAATTAGTTGCAGAATAGGAGAAGAGAAAATTCTGGGTTCCCGGAGATGGAAATTTAGGAGCTTTGCTGAAACCGCCGTGCTGTTTATCAAAAGCAGATTCAAAAGCATCCACGGCCAGGTCAGAAAGCTTTGAATCAAGAGCCTCTTCCTCAACCAAGCGTGAAGAAAGGTGCTGCCTGATGGCATCTGTTAAGCTTTCAGCAGAAGATGTGATTTTTTTTCGCTGGACAGGATCATTCCAGGCAAAAGCGATCTTTTCTAAAAGATCTTTCCAGGAGATTAATCCTGGTCTCGATTCCGACGGGAAGTAGCTTCCTCCAAAAAAGGGTTTTAAATCAGGGGTCAAAAAAACGTTAAGGGGCCACCCTGCCGAACCTGTGAGTGCCGAAACAGCTGTGATATATATCTTGTCAATATCAGGCCGTTGTTCCCTGTCCACTTTAATACAGACAAAGTTCCTGTTCATTATTTCTGCCGTTACAGGATCGGTAAAAGACTCTTTTTCCATTTCGTGGCACCAGTGGCAGGTTGAATAACCTATGGATAAAAGGATTGGCTTATCTTCCTGTTTTGCTTTTTCTAGTGCTTCGTCTCCCCAAGGATACCAGTCTACGGGATTAAAAGCGTGCTGGAGCAGATAGGGACTCGTTTCATTTATCAGGTGGTTCGGTCTCTTGCCCTTACTGTAGTGCTTATCCCCTGCAACCGCAAAGGCAATTGGTAACCAGAAAACCGCTGTTAAAATCAGTATTTTTATAAACAACATATGTTCAATCATTTTAAGTATCCTCCCGTCGATATCTATTGTACAGTCAAGAATCATGCCAGCTATGAGGATTTTATTTGATGGTGTCGTAAAAAGGCTCATCTACTGCGTTGTAGCGATTTT
>JAUWOH010000352.1 GCA_030612225.1 Desulfobacteraceae bacterium | reverse complement strand
CTCAGACAACTTGGACAGAGAATAAACGTAAGCTCTCATCTCCTTCCTTTAACAGCAAAAGAGACCATAGAATACATACAACACCGCATCCATATTGCTTCCCGGAAACCCGGGACCAAGTTTACAAGGCTTGCCTTTTATTTTATCTATAAGTTTTCAAGGGGTATTCCAAGATTAATTAATATTGTATGTGACCGGTCTCTTTTGACGGCGTACAGCCTTGATCAACACCAGATTACGGCAGGTATTGTTCGATCTGCGATAAGGGAACTGACAGGCAGGGGTTTTGTAAAACATTATTCCTTTTGGGAAGGAAAAAATTCATTGCTGGTTATTCTCCTGTTATGCATCGCTCTTGTGGTGGTTACTTTTTACCGCCCGGGCGCTGATAACATAAGTGAATCGGCTGCAACACAGGAAAACCGAATTACAGGAAAATCAGGTGGAAAAGTTGTCAGGAAAAAAATATTGCGCCCTCCGACTTCCGGAGAAAAACAGCCCGCTATCCCGGAAAGATCTTCTATAAATCAGAAACCGAATTTCAAGCCGCTGAATTCCACGCAGCCGAATTTCAAGCAAATAGATGATCTTGGGGCATACCTTAAAGCCATGCAAAGTCGTTCTTCAAGAAACATGGCGATGAAAGCTGCCCTTTTATTGTGGAATAGATCATCTGGAATTAAGCCGCAAATTCGCAGCATGAAAGATGACCTGGCTTTTTTTAAGCTTGCAGCAAAGGAAAAATCGCTTTTGATCCATCGGATTAAAGGTAACTTAGAAGGAGTAAAAAAATTAAACCTTCCGGCTATTCTTGAATTATCTCTTCCTGGTGTTTCATCGCCCAGGTATCTTACCATAAAAAGAATGGATGAAAGGCAGGTTAAATTCAAAGTCAAAGACGGTCTGATTATGGTGAAACCTGATGAAATAAAAAAATACTGGCTCGGCAGGTCTTACATATTATGGGAAAACATTTTTTCTTACAAAGGAACAATTCCCCTTACTTCTCCACAAGAGTCTATTATCGCACTGAAAATGCACCTGCTCGATATGGGATATGATAAGATTAAAATAAATCCGATTTATGACGACCAGACAAGGGCGGCAGTAAAGAAAATTCAAAAAAAATACGGCCTGAAGGCTGATGGCCTTGTAGGACCTCTAACAAAAATCGTCCTTTATAATGAAAAGAAGTCATTAAAAATACCGCATATTACGAATTGAAGCTGGGAGGCCGGGTGGTTTATACCGCTTAACGATATCTAAGGGAACCTTAAGATTGAGTTCTATACTAAAAGCCTTAAAAAAACTTGAAGAAGAAACCCCCAGGTATGGTGAAAGCCAGCCATATCCTGTAGATGTAAAAAAGACAGTTGAAAATGGAGTAAACAAAAAGCAACGATATTATAAGGTTTTTTTAATCCTGTTTTCAGCTATCATTATAGTTTCGGCAAGCCTGTTTTTATTAACCAGGCAAACTACTTCAAAAGGAAAAATTTCCCCGGCTTCAGTTGCAGTTGTACGAAAAGCCATACCGGCAAGACCAAAGAAGGAGAATGTAAAGATAGTCTCTGTTCCTGATTTAAAGCCACGCAAGAAGCGTGCGAAGCCCTCTGATAGAATAAAGAAAAAGGAAAACCTGCCCGGTTCTCGCCAAGTGAAGATTCCTGCATCAAGAAAGGTGATTAAAGAAAAATCTTACCAAGGCAACCGTACAAAAACAAAGTCCTCAAGATCGGCTCTTCCCTTTAAATCAGCAGGCAGCAGTGGTCTGAAACTTCAAGCTATTGCCTGGAGCAGTGATTCCAAAGATCGTATTGCTGTTGTTAACGGCCGCATACTTCGTGAAGGCAGCAGTATCGAAGGCGTTTTGATCATCAAAATTGATAAGAATGATGTATCTTTTCAAAAGGGAAGTGAGCAGTGGAAACAAAAATTCGGATCGCAATAACGATGAGCAGCCCTTCGGGTCTCAAGGAGCGGCCTTCGGCCTCGAGGATCGTACCTTAGGGACACTTGAGGCTTTTAACCTCAAGCGAAGCGCTCATCAAGCGTAGCGATCCTCAAACGAAGTGCTCCTAAAGCGCAGCGCTCTACATGACAAGCTGGTTCATTTCAAAAATCGGAAGGCATATTGAAAGGACAATAAAACCGACAATAACCCCCATAACCAGGATCATAAGGGGCTCAAGCATAGTCGTCAGCCGCATAACGGTTGATTCAACCTCATTTTCAAATACATCCGCTACCTTGTTTAACATGTTTTCCAGGTTTCCGCTCTGCTCTCCAACCTGTATCATCTGAATTGAAAGTTCCGGAAAGATGTTTCCCGCAGCCAGTGCAGTGGCCAGAGCCTGGCCTTTTCCGACTTCCTCGGTTGCGTTTTCAACATTATCAGAAATAAGTATATTTCCTGCAGTATTTTTAGCAATTTCAAGTGCGGGGAGCATGGAAACGCCATTTTCAAGAAGTGAGCCAAGGGTCCTGGAAAATCTTGCTATTGCAAGTTTTTTTGTTAAGAGGCTCACACCTGGTAAAAAGAGCAGCATTTTATCAAAGAGATAACGTCCTTTTTTTGTTTTTTTAACCCGGTGAATGGTTATTGGCACAGCGGCAACAAGGAATAAGATGGCCCACCAGAATAATCTGAAAAAATTACTTATGGCTATTAAAAAGCGAGTCGGGGCAGGGAGTACCTGGTTCATGTCGGCAAAGATTGAGGTTATGCTGGGAACAATATATACAAGAAGAAAAAATAAAACACCTGATCCGATAAAAAGCATTAAAACCGGGTACACAAGAGCTGACATAATTTTGTTTTGTAAAGCCTGCTGCTTTTCAGTGATTTCTGCAAGACGTTCTAAAACAATTTCAAGCGTGCCGGAAGTTTCACCTGCCCGTACCATATTAATATAAAGGGAAGAAAATGTCCCGGGATAAAGGGACAGGGCGCTGGCAAAAGTGTTCCCTTCCACAATTGAATCTTTTAAGCCGGCCAGGATTTTTTTAAATCCGTGAGATTTAGTGTTGAGTATCAGAGCGTCAATTGCGGATACCAATGGAAAACCTGCGCCGACCAGGGTTGACAGTTGCCTGGTCATCATTGAAACTTCAGATGCCTTGACGCGTTTAAGATGTTGCCAGAAGGGATAGGATCTGGACTCTTTTTTTGTCGGAGTGTCATCTACCTTAATTACCGAGACAGGAAAGATTCCACTTGCACGAAGCCGTTGGCGGGCTGCAACAGCTCCGTCTGCATCAATAATGCCGGAAGTGTTTTTCCCCTTTGTATCCAGAGCTTTATATTCAAATACAGGCATTTTATCTATTATCCTGTTGCACGGAAAGGCTTGATTTATTTACACAGCATATCAGAAAAATATAAAAAATCAAGTTGAGCCCTTCCTTTTAAACTGATTTTACTTTTCCATATACGTTTACCCTTTTTTCCGGCATTTTTCAAAGATGTTTTGATCAAAGTAACTCGCTCTGAGATTATATACGGATATAATAAATATTTCGGTGAGAAACTTGAAATTTGCTTATAAGCAGCGATAACACAATATCTTGCTTTAGGACTCATATTCAGCTATAATAAATGGATCATCTCTCGATTAGTAGCAGTTAATTAAAGCCAAATAAATGGGTTATCCCCAATTGAACAGGCGTTATCCCAGAGGGGTCAAGGGGCCCAGGATTCAAGGGTTCGAGTGATCCGCCATAGAACAGGCGGATAAAAATACTAAAGGATTACAAAGAGTTGAAAGCCTGGCGAAAGTCATACGAATTCTGTTTAGAGATATAGGGGATTTAGATTTAATTAAAAAAGGTGAATTGGGTACA